>CBDVBL010000151.1:0-5681 GCA_965372205.1 uncultured bacterium | reverse complement strand
GGGCCGTTTCTGGATACCAATATCGTCTGCACCATGACCGCGCTGGTTATTCTCTCTACCGGTGTTCCCGTGGCCCAGGACGGCGTGGTGATGACGGTCAGCGCCTTTGAGCATGCCATGCCCGGGCTGGGAAGATACATAATGACCATAGTTATAGTACTGTTCTCTGTTTCAACGATGATTTCTTATTCGTATTACAGCCTTAAATGCTCCCGCTATCTGTTCGGTTACAAGTTCGGCAGCAGATATGTTTATGTATATATAGCCAGCATGTTTTTCGGGGCAATATGGTCGCAGGACATCGTATTAAATCTCCTCGACACCATGTTTGCGACCATGGCCATCCCGACATTGATCGGCGCCCTGTTACTCTCCCCCAAAGTGGTCAAAGCCACCCGGGAATATTTCGGGAGGATGGGGCTGTAGTAACAACATACGTCTTGCGTGGCGTCAGGTCTCCGCACCTGACGCATTCGCGCCCTCAGGATGTCGCATTGCTTCCATCTTGATGGATAATGAAAATCCGACAAATCATAATTGTCATTCCTGCGAAAGCAGGAATTCAAGTGGTGTTGTGTATCAAATATGGATCCCCGCTTTCGCGGGGATGACAGCGTAGGAGCGGGTCTCAGGCCTGCCCGATCTTTTTTTGGGCGATCTTAGATCGGCGTGTGGCATGCTCTTCCTACGGATGAGCATGTTATTGTAGGCGGCCAATTTATTGGCCGCAAACTCGGCGTCGGCATTAAAATACCGACCTACAAGAACCACGGCCCTTAGCTTCTCACAATAAAAAACCGGTAACCCCGGGATAAATTCAAACGTATATTCTCATAAAAGGAGCGTATCATCGTAGAATTAACAAAATGGATCGATAGAAGATTCGAGTTCAATTTCGCGGTCGGCGTATTTCCATGCATTTTAGAGAGGCTGCGCGGCACTCCGGCCAGGATCGTGGAGCTTGTAAGAAATATACCCCAAGTGGGCCTGACAGAAAGAACCGGCGGCAAATGGTCCATACAGGAGAACGTCGGGCATCTCATCAAGGTGGAGGAGCTTCACGACGGCAGAATAGATGATTATCTCGCCAACAATGAAATCCTTCGCCCGGCCGATATGAGAAACCGCCGCACCTTCGACGCCGACTACAACAGCCAGGATATCGATACGGTTATAGAATCCTTCAGAACAGTTCGCATGAATTTCTTAAGTCGGCTCGAGGAACAGGATGAGGAGATCGTTTCACGGTCGGCCCGTCATGCGCGTTTGAAAATCACCATGCGGCTGGTTGACATGGCATATTTCGCAGCCGAGCACGATGATTACCATCTGGCGGTAATCACCCGCCTGGCGCGGCACCTGTGATTCCTGTGGCGTCAGGTCGCCCGACCTGACGCCCTTTTGATATCGCCATTATTATCTCTCCGCCACCGATTTCGAGAGGTCTTTGCTCAGCTTGACCAGCCTGATAAACTCCACTCGATAACCCTCAGAATCCTCTCCTCTTGCCCCCGAGGCCAGTTCGATTACCTGATCGTAATCAGCGTCCCCCTTAAACTTCGAATCGCGAAGGAGCATCCCGAACTCAGCTACCGCCGCCGAAAACCTGAAATTGTCGCTGCTTTTTGCCAGTTTCATTTCCTGATCCGGAACCGAAACTATTATGAGTTTGCTCTTGTCGCCATCAGGCTTTTTGTAGCGAAACTTAACTGTCAGCAAGTCGGCGCTTTCATAAGCGGCCGGATCGATTCGTGTCCGCTGATACTTCAAATCGTCGACATCACTTAGTTTAACATCCGCTCCAATGGGAATAATCTCGTAGATGGCAGTTACTGTATGCCCCGAACCGATTTCTCCGGCGTCTTTCTTGTCGTCATTGAAATCTTCCTTTTTGAGCATTCTGTTTTCATATCCGATCAGACGATAGGCAAGAACTCTGGCGGGATTGAACTCGAGTTGGATCTTGACGTCTTTGGCGATAGTAAACAACGTGCCGCCCAATTCATTGACAAGGACCTTCCGCGCCTCCATTAAATTATCGATATAGGCGTAGTTGCCGTTACCCTTGTCGGCCAATTTCTCCATTTTGGAATCCTTGAGATTGCCTGTACCGAAACCCAGCACGGTCAAAAAGACTCCCTGCTCGCGCTTTTCCTCGATAATACGAACAAGCTCGCCGTCGCCGGAAACACCGACATTGAAATCGCCGTCGGTTGCGAGGATCACACGGTTGTTGCCACCTTTGATAAAGTTCTTTTTGGCAATTTCATAGGCGAGCTGTATCCCTGCCGCCCCCGCCGTGCTTCCGCCGGGATACAAACTTTCGATTGCATTTATTATCGTTTCTTTTTGGCTGCCGGGTGTCGACGATAAAACCAGTCCCGACGCACCAGCGTACACCACTATAGCTACCCTGTCTTCATCACGCAGTTGTTTTACAAGGAGTTTGAAGGCGGATTTCAATAGCGGCAGTTTAGCCGGACGATCCATCGAGCCGGACACGTCGAGCAGGAATACCAGATTGCCCGGAGGAATGTCTTCCATGGGCACATTTTTTCCCTGGAGGCCGATGTGCAATAGTTTATGCTTATTTTCCCAGGGACATTCCGAAATCTCGGTGGTGATGGAAAACGGCATACCGTCATCAGGCTGGGGATATTCATAGCTGAAATAGTTAATGAATTCCTCAATCCTCACAGCGTCGGGCGGCGGAAGGTAACCGTCATTTAAGAAGCGACGGGTATTGCTGTATGATGCCGCATCGACATCAATGGAAAAAGTCGAAAGGGGATTTGAAAGGGCTTCAAGAAATTCGTTTTCATAGATTCGGTCGTAGGATTCGGTATTGTGGTCAACAAACGGCGGCGTGAAATGAACGTTAGGCTGGAAATGAGGGCCACGCAGATAATCTCTGATGTCGACCCCATCCAGATTATGTGTTATTTCTCCCCTCCGACCGCCCCGCGCATGTAGTGGTACCATGTTTATCCTGCTGGAGGTCGTGCTCTTATAAATCTCGGGCCTTGTTGCGGAAACAACAATATCCGCCGTTAGTATGCTTTCTCCTGTAAGCTGGAAATTGATTTCTGTCGTGCTATCCGCAACAACAACGACGCTATCTATTGTCATTTTGCTATATCCGATGCTGGTTGCGATTAAAGTATAGGTTCCGGGGGGGACATTCAGAATAACATAAGAGCCGCCGAAACTCGCCGCCGCCCCCATCGTTGTTCGGTCAATCTGCACGGCTACCCCTGGTATCCCGTTGCCATTTTCATCCGTTACTTTTCCCTTGATCGAACCTGTCGCTCCCGTAAAGGAGATACCATAAATTACTGCTACGAGGATCGCCGTTACGATACATATTGACTTGGTGATTTTCACTTTTCCCTCCCTCTATTGGTGGTTTTTGGAGCCTACTACACTGTTAGAGCTTATTCAATTATACCTAAGTGATCTTTGATACAGCCTGTATCAGCCGGCTTTCATATTATAGACATTCGAATTTGAATTTTATTCCCTAAAAACTGAAAACAGTTTATATGGCGTTACCAGGGATCTCTATTAATTTGCAAATATGAAATGATGGATTCCTGTCCTACAGATCCCTACGGGCCGTATGGCCGTAGGACTTTCGCAGGAATGACAGAGAGGGGGTAGTACATTCCCCTGGCTACCAAGCGGCGCCTGGTAACCAAAGCGCTTTTTTACCAGGACTCTCTTAACTCAATAGGTGTTGATCGTAACCGATTTCACCCTGGCGTCCAACAATATATAAACCTTTTGCTCGGTTTCCCCGAAATCATCGGAACGATAGCCGCCTGCGAATTCTGCCAGATCGGTCTCCGCCAGTGCATTATCGAGCCTGTGGGCATCTCCTGTAATCTCCAGACCGATGTCGGAAGGTAATATTATCGATAGTTCGCCGGTTTTGCCGGAGATCTCAACCCCCACCGAATCCACTAAATCGCCCAGCCGAAGCGTCAGATCGCCGGATCTAACATATAAGTCAAGGCTCGTTAGACGAATATCCGAGAAATCGAGGTCGGGGAAATCCGCCTCGGTAGAGACACTTATTTTTAGAGGTAATTGGTCGGAGAATTTAAAATCGATTCGCTGACCCGATCTCCCTATATTAAGCAGACCCCACCCGGGTTTTTCGCGGCTTTCAAATTTGATAAACTGGATATCGCCTTCGGTCCGATGAGAGATGATTGGACTTCTCCTGTTATATCTGGTTTCCGCGGAGAAAGCTCTTTTAGAGACAGGCCGGATATCGAAATCGACCGGTCCGCAATCCAGCACGATATCCACCGTGTCTATGGTTTCCTTGAACGGGATCTCCACCAGATCGGTTTTTTCACCCTCGTAACGCCAGGACCAATTTCGCAAGAATCCATCGAGGTCCCAGCCCGGGCCACCAGTATATGATGCTGCAACTACGAAGGCAGCGGCTATCAGAAGCGGGGATAGAAGCGCTAATAAATAGAATCTGGTCTTTCTGAAAATCAGCTCGACTCCGATGGCGATCAGGAGAACCGGCCAGAGAGAAAAAAGCCGGGGGAAAACAAGACTGTCAAGCGTCTCGAAATTGATGGCCAGAAAGAAAAACCCAATCCCGATCCAGATGACACCCCATCTAATCGAGCTAACTCTCATCGCCCTTACTGCCGGATCCCTTCATAATAATCATAAGCCCGACGAAAACAATCAGAAGCGGCCAGAGTCTGCGGAACGACAGCCAGGCAAAGGATATGTAGTTATTCATGAGCAATAACACTCCCAGAACCGTAAGTATTATCCCCACAAACAGAACACCCTTATCTCTTTCCAGTTCATTGGACCCGTCGGCTTTAACTGCTTCTTTTTGCCCGCCCTCGCTCTCCATAACCGATGATTCCAGTGGTTTCTGGGCTACGATCAGCCAGAGTATGACGTAGGCCAGAAGGCCGGATCCCCAGGCCAGCGTAAAAAGCACCGCGCCGACCCGAACCAATGAGGCGTCGATATCGAAATATTCTGCCAGCCCGCCGCAGACGCCGGCTATCATGCTATCGGTTCTGGACCTGTAGAGTTTTTTGGTCATATTATTCTCCCACAATATATTTGCACATTTCTTCTACGATTCGCAGCCACTCAAGTTACACAGATTATGTCCTGCCTTAAGAACGTCGTCTCCTGATTGGCCACAATATGACGGCCAAAATGATAGTGATTACTACCACCGTGATAGCCACATTGCCCCATGACCAGATCCGGTAGGTCAATTCAATTCTTTTCTCGCCCGCGAAGAAATCGAGATTATTAAAAGCCCAGACACCTGCTCTTCCTAAAGTGCTATCGGCATTGCTGCCGGTGAGGCAACCGGGGCAAACAACCTTGATCTTGAACCTGTGCTCCTCGGGTTCTCCGATGCCGTAGCTGCCGAATATGCCCGGATAGTCCGTGAATAGAGTATCCCATGCAGCGTCGTATACCGATCCCAGCAAGGCGCTTAGAGAATCGGGATTCAACTTCATGCCTGCGAAACCGGCCAGGCTATCGGCAGCCATATCAATATGCCGGTCGTGCTCGTCGGACAGGCTATCTAATTGACGAGGATCTGCCAGATACCCTCTTAGCATGTCTACGCCAGCGTTTTCTATTGTCCCCAGAATATCTCTGGCTCTCTGGCGATCTTT
>CBDVBL010000150.1:0-5688 GCA_965372205.1 uncultured bacterium | reverse complement strand
CTGCGGGCTGGTGGCCTTCGTCATAGGTTTTTTTCTCAGAAGTAAGCGCAACATCGCCCCGGCCGATGCTGGAATCACGCCCCATACCAACCAATTAGACGGTGACCAGAACTAAACTAAAGCTGGGTGTTTCCGGGGATCTACAGGGATTAAGACTCGATATATTTTGCTCCCGGAGGGTCTCCGATAGAACCAGGAGCTATTTTACAAAGCTCGCATCCTCGGGCCATATTTCCGTGGACGGCAAGATTGCCAGGCCATCTCTCAAAGTAAAAAAGGGTATGCATGTTGAAGTTGAACTGATCGAACCGCCGCCGATGGAGGCGAAACCTGAAGATATACCTCTCGATATTATCCACGAAGACGATCGCGTGGCGGTCGTAAATAAGCCCGCCGGCATGGTTGTTCATCCTGCCGCCGGCAATTACGAGGGGACTCTGATCAATGCGCTCATACATCATTTCGCTGAGACCATCGGCAGGCAATACGATCCCGTGCGTCCCGGATTGGTGCACAGGTTGGATAAAGATACCTCCGGTTTGCTCGTCATTGCCAAGGATGAAAGGGGATTGGCTTTCCTGCAACGGGAGTTGAAGGAAAGGCGAATTAAGAGGCACTATAAAGCCATCAGCTGGGGAAACTTAGAGCCCAATCGGGGAACCATCGATCTGCCCATCGGGAGATCGGAGCGCGATCGTAAGAAAATGATTGTTTATCCTCGGGTGGGACGGGATGCCATTACTCATTATGAAGTCTTGGAAAGGTTGGGATTGGCCGATCTGGTCTTGCTCAAACTTGAAACCGGCAGGACCCATCAAATCAGGGTTCACCTTTCTCATTACGGACACCCGATCGCGGGCGATCCGACCTATGGCGGCCGGTCGAAGTATATAAGAAGGTTGCAAGGAACGAATCGTCAGGGTGCCACCCGCCTTATGGGTATTCTGCTCAGGCAGGCGCTGCACGCTTTCAGGCTCGAATTTCCTCATCCCGACGATGGCAGGATGCTGGGTTTTGAGTCGGAGCTGCCGGAGGATATATCTGAGGCTTTAGAATATCTTAGACGCGAGAAATGAAAAGAGCAGAAAGAAAAGACTTCATAGTTTTTCTATCATTGGGATTGTTCGCGCTCGGCTTACGGCTCTGGAATATTATTTCTATCGGCGATGATTTCTATGCTAATTTCCTCTCGGATGCCTCCACTTTCAGACTTTGGGCCTCTCAGATAGTATCGGGCATTTCTCCTGCAGAATCGGTTTTCCCTATGGGGCCGTTATATCCTTATTTTCTGGCATTTAATCTAAAGCTCGGTTTATCGTTTTATTCCGTATTATTCGTGCAGGCGATTTTAGGATCGCTGGTTGCAGTGATAATAGGTATTATAGCGGGTAGAATATTCGGACGGACTGCGGGTTACATATCCGGCGTTATGACGGCATGCTATGCGCCTTTTGTTTTTTACGACGGATTGCTTCTCTCCGAATCGCTGCAGATTTTTCTTTTGACGGTGGCAATCTTCTTTCTTGTGTCTTCCCGGAAGGGATCTTTCAATAAACGATATCTTCTCCTGGGGGGATTTTTTATCGGCTTAGCGGCATTGGGACGCGGAACGATCCTGTTTTTCCCGCTGATGGTTGCCTCCTACTGGCTGGGCAAATATCTTATCGGGAGGAGCGCGGGATTCAAACGATATCCGGTCTATGCGGCAACATTCATCGCCGGTGCGATAATCGGGATCATACCGGCGACTATTTACAACCTTTCTCATGGGGATTTTGTCCCGATATCTTCCAACTTCGGTATAAATTTCTTTATCGGAAATAACGCCAATTCAAGCGGAGCATACGAGGAACCCCCCGGGATAAACCTTTCATCCGATTTCACGGGCCGCAGGATTGCCGAGATAGAATCGGGGCGAAAGTTGAAAAGTTCCGAGGTCTCTGCCTTCTGGTCTGCAAGGACATGGGATCATATAATAAGGGATCCCGGATCACTTGCCTCGGGAATGCTTAATAAGGCCTGGCTTTATCTTTGGCGATTCGATATCCCGCAGGCCGAGTCTATACAGATCCAGGGCGAATTCAGCCGGGTATTCAAGTTGCCACTGATTGGTTTCGGGTACGTCCTGGCGTTTGGAATTTTGGGGATGGTTTTCTGCAAAAGAGACGATAGGACATGGATCGTAGTCCTTTTGTTTTTTGCCAATCTGCTGGGAGTTATGATCTTTTTCGTTATTGGAAGGTTTAAACTGATTGGATCGCTTGCGCTTTTAATAACATCCGGCGTCGGGATTGAGATCTATTTTCAGACTTTGAAAAATCATGATTGGGGCAAAATCATAAAGCTATCGTCGCTGGTTATGATTATTGTTGTCGTGATATTCCTGCCAAGGCCTGTCGATATCCAGGCGAAGATCGCATCCTCCTACGATAACGTCGGTATACATCACTATTACAAGAATAGGCCTGGCGAGGCTATCAAGTGGTATCGACGGGCGCTTTCTGAGATGCCCGACCACGCCGGCGCGCTCAATAATGTGGGTGCCTATTTTTATGCTGCGGGCGATATCGATTCTGCGCGTTACTATTTTCATAAGTCGCTTCTATCCGATCCCCTCGCCGATAAAACCCTCATGAATCTCGGGAGAATAGCCCTTGATATGGGGATGATCGATTCGGCCTATCATTATTACGAAATGGCCAGGCAAGCTGCTCCATTCGGTGTCGATGCCGACCTGGCAATCAAAGAACTGGATATCCTGAGATCAGATACGGCATGGGATAAGACGGCAGGGCAGACATTTTCCTTCGATGCTCTGCTGGGCAGGGCGGAACAGGCCTCGGCCAACAGACGATATGAAAAGGCCGAAAAATTATACTTAAAGGCTCTTGAGCTGAGGCCCGACGACATCAAGACCTTGAATAACCTGGGATTTGCCTATCAGGCGCAATCCAAATTCGAACCGGCATCGAAAATGTTTTTGCGCGTGCTGGAGGTTTCCCAGGGAAATGCCGTGGCTTTCAATAACCTCGCCAGTGTGATTTACAGAATCGGATTAGTGGATTCCGCTATTTCCCTCTGGCAGGAAGCGTTGCGGCACGATCCGGATAATCGGCAGATAAAAAAGAACTTAGATTACGCGCAAAAGCGCGAGAAACGATAAGATCTGCTCGAACATCTAAGATCTTGACGATGGGATCTGCTCCTGCTATATAAACGGTCACCATGAAAAGTACTTTCCGACAGGTTACCGGCCTGCTGGCCATGTCCCCCTGGCTTGCCGGAGCATGCAATCCCGGCCGCACAATAAATCAAAGGGAAAGTGTGGGAAAAGGAGATTGAAGTGAATATTGAGGAATATGATCTTAAGATCCCGGAGGGCTGCAATATTATTCTGGGGCACGCACATTTTATCAAGACCGTCGATGACCTTTACGAAGCCATGGTCTCGTCAAGCACGTCGGTGAAGTTCGGGATCGGCTTTTCGGAGGCGTCGCAGGAAAGATTGGTTCGCGCGGACGGTAACGATGATGAGCTCCAGAAGCTGGCTGCCGATGCCATCATGGGGATAGGCTGCGGCCATACGTTTATCATTTTCGTGAAAGATGCCTTTCCTATCAATTTCCTGGGCGCCATCAAGGCAGTGCCGGAAGTTTGCCGAATAATCTGTGCCACTGCCAATCCATTGAAGGTGCTTATCGCCAGAACCGAGCAGGGGGGAGGCATTATGGGCGTCGTCGATGGCGCCGCACCAGCCGGAATCGAGGGGACAGAGCATGTTCAGGTCAGAAGGAAATTCTTAAGAGATATTGGATACAAGCGGTAATTTTGGCGAGGATCGAAAACGGCATCAGATTCGGCGATCATTTTTCGATCGATCCGACGAAGAAATCCGACCTGGCTGTTATCAGCCACGCCCATTCGGATCACCTCAAGGCGCACCGGAAGGTAATGGCCACCGTTCCGACGATCGAGTTGGCTCATCTTCGACATAAAAGATTCGAAGCAGCGCCGGTGGAGTATCATAGTAAATTCAAAATAGGTCCGGCGACCGTCGAGCTGGCTCCGGCGGGCCATATGCTCGGTTCGGCCCAGGTGATTATAGATTGGCACGGCGAGAGAATCGTCTATACAGGCGATTTCAAACTGGAGGAAAATTACACCTGCGCGAAAGCGGCTATCCATCCATGTGATATTCTCCTGATAGACGCCACTTACGGGAAACCTCATTACAGGTTTCCGCCCCTGGCGGAGTGCCGGGAAAGACTCCTGGAGTTTGTCACCGGCAATATAGCAGCAGATGTGGTGCCGGTCGTGCTGGCCTATTCCTTCGGCAAGGCCCAGGAAGCGATGAAAATTCTATCCGATGAAGGCGTTGAGATCGACGCTCATAGAATAGCATATGAGGCCGGTATGATTTACGGCCGTCATGGAGTCGAGATAAGAGGATTGCACATGCTGGATGGGAAACCTAAACGAGGAAGAGCCCTGATAATGCCTCCCGGCGGCTTCAGATACATTAATCCGTATGGCTGGGGGCGATTCAGAACCTGTTTCCTATCGGGGTGGACTATCGATAGGCGCTACGGGTCCCGGGGGGGAAACAGCACCGGGATTCCATTTTCCGATCATGCATCCTTCGATGATATAGTTCGATATGTGGAAATCGCTAAGCCTAAGAGGGTCTTCACCCTTTTCGGCCCCCCTGACATCGCGGAATATCTGAGGCGAATCGGCTTCAAAGCAGAGACGGCCGATTTACGCGGGAGCCGGAGCCTGGGTCGGAAAGGGGGCGGCAATATGGATCTTTTCGTATGAGTTATATTATGATAACGGAATCGCACGCTAAACGGGTCGGTGATCTTATCGCATCAGGGTATTCCCTATAAAAGATCTTGACAAGTATCGGATTTATCGGTATTAATAGTCGTACTCTTGGCGAAGCACCAACATCTTGCAAATAGCGATTTGCCCGAAGATCTTTTGATTTGACGTTAGATATCAGGCGTAAAGAGTGAAATGACTGAAAGACGAGAAAATGCGGATCACAAAACCGCTCGGTTGAGTTCGGATGGAGGCAATTTTCTTATGACAACCCTGAGATCGGAATTGACGGTTAGAATAAGTGTTTCTGATAGACGTTTATGTCGATGCCTTCGCGGTGGAACTTTCCCAACATATTATGCTTAAAAAGGGATTGAATATGTGCCGACAGTGTAATTGGAAACATATCAGCAGTGAACAGATCCGATGGCAAGAAGGAAAAATCGGGGATAGAAACGGGATATTCAGCATGGCTGTCGGATCGGTGATTGATAGGAATCAACAGGAGGCTCAATAGATGTGCGGGATAGTGGGATATGTTGGCCCCCAGAAAGCATGTCCGATCCTAATAGAAGGGCTTAAGCGCCAGGAATATCGAGGTTATGATTCCGCCGGCATTGCCCTCATCGAAGATGGCCAGATAGTTATTCAAAAAAGCGCCGGCAAGATTGCTGCTCTCGAAGCCGGGCTTGAAGAATGCGATTTCAATGCTAATTCGGGGATTGCGCATACCCGATGGGCTACGCACGGTGAACCGACCGATATTAATGCGCATCCTCATACCGGCATGACGGGTAAAATAGCGGTTGTTCACAACGGTATAATCGAGAATTACGCGGCGTTGAGGGAGGTTTTGAAACGTCA
>CBDVBL010000149.1:0-5702 GCA_965372205.1 uncultured bacterium | reverse complement strand
AGCTCTTGGGGTAGCTCGTAGGAATCGAGCTCGCAGATTTTTGTATCGTTTGAAGGATTCTCATCATCGGCCATATCCGCTGTGAAAGTAACACTGAACGTACTGACTTGAGATGGCGTAAACAGGTCAGCAAACTCCACCCAGCGTGATTCGCCCGGTTCCAGGTGATCGACATACACGGTATCATCGTAATCAGGACCGGATAGGTATATCCGCGCGCGGACACTGAGGTCGTCTTCCGGTTCGGTCCCGAAATTCTTGATCAGAGCCTTAACCGTATAGGGCTGATTATTCGGAATGAATTCCGCACCTGAACCTTCATTGAATCCGCCGACAATTCCAAAATCATGGAATACGAAATTCGGATCGGGCTCAGGATGGAATTTCACTGCCAGCCCATCATGCCACATTTGTGCTTGAGGGCTGTTATTGCGCAGATACTCAAGGCCGACTCTGCCGACTATATCTTCAATACCGATAACATCGGTTCCGGAGAAATTACCCTCGGTGTCGCCGTACTGGAAGAGTATTGACGAGTCTGCGGCAGAGAAAATCACCTGGAAAGTATGATGGGTCTGCGGTAAGGCAAACTCCCTGACATTGATCCAGGATACAATGAATGTATCCGCATTATTCGTGTAGTAATAGCAGGAAGGGTCCCCCTGCGTAAAATCCAGGTCTCCGCCCAGAACTGCAATCAGGTCGTTGGGCTGACCCGGGTAAGGGATATCTGAGAAGGGATGAGCGTAATTGGCATTCGATGAAAACGACAGATAACCGTTGGAGCCGATCCAGCAACGGGTGACGTTATACCAGTAATAGGGAAAATCAAAACCAAGCGGGAATGGCCCGACGTTATTGTCGTCTGCGAGCCCGGTAACTTCTTCGCCGACACCGGTGATGTCGATCCAGTTATATTCCGGTCCGCCCCCGCCATCGTTATCGACCCAGTTATATCCGTACTCGTCGGGGTCGCCTTCGTCGGTAGTGATCGGTGGAAGCTCATAATCGGATGAACCATCCACATTGGTAGCGGCCATAGCTATGCCAGCCAGAAACAACACCATAACCGACAAAATTGTAAATTTTCTCATTCAATCCTCCAAAAATACCAAGGGACAGTTAATTAGTAAGGTTTAATTTTGCGGTAAAGCTACACCTCCTTTTGCAAACTGACAAATTCAACGAATTCTCCAGACTGATTTTTTCTTACTGTTATGAACCTCTCTAACCGATAAATCCTGCAGCAATTCGTGCACCTTAATCAGACAGTGACTAAATGCCGGGACTGGATTTGTTGCGGTTTTTAAATCTCCTAAAAGAAAGCCCATTTGTTACACCGACTCCTAATTCAATTTAAAGATTGCCTTTGGATTGTCAAGCAAAAATGACTTTCCTCTTTTCAATAAGAAGATCAGGCTGCAAAAAGAATGCCCGACCGGCGCCTTAATTGAGCGTATGTCAGGCATGTCGCTACGATTGATTGAACTACAGCATATAAAAAGCCCCGGCATCCACCGGGGCTTTTGGTAAGCTAATTGATTTATTACCAATTACTTAAGCAACACCATCCGCATGGTCCTGGAACCTTCCGGGCTTTCCAGACGATAGAAATAGATGCCGGATGACACGATGTTTCCGGCTTCGTTGACGCCATCCCATACGATTCCATGCGCACCGGCATTCAAGAATCCCGATTGCAGCACCTTGATTCTGCGGCCGAGCAGATCGTAGACTGACAATGTGACTTCTCCCGGCGAGGCCAGAGTGAAATGAATCGTCGTCCGGGCATTGAAGGGATTGGGGTAGTTTTGCGACAATCCAAATTCCGCCGGAATCTCCGGGACCTCGTCCACGCCCGTTACAACACCGGAAAAATCGTTGCTTCGCCAGATGTCTTTCCCGAAGTTCGGCCACTGTAAATCAGCCGGAGAAGCATTTTCCTTATAGTCTATTACCATTAAGTTTTCGCCGATAGCCCTGATGCCGATGGCAATCTCCATATCACCATCGCTATCGAGATCACCGAGAGCTGCTGTTGCCGTAATCTGTCCGGTCATGGAACCGGGTATTGGGAAATTGCGGATCGTACTGCCATCTGCTTCATATCCATAAATGATGCCGTCCCCCGCCGCGACCACAATATCGGCTTCACCATCGCCGGTGATGTCTCCGACCACCGCACTGGCCGTAATGAAGCCTCCGGTTTCCACCGGGAATCCGGCAAGTTCTGATCCATCGGCATCGATAACATGAAGCATACAGTTATTGTCGCCTACTATAATCTCCGGAGCACCATCGCCGTCAACATCGGCCAAGGATGGGGCCGACCTCACCATGACGCCGGCGTCTGCAGGAAAACCATCAACGATCGAGCCATCGTGATTGACAAGATAGATGCCTCCGGAGCCTGTGGCAACTGCGATTTCCGGTTGGCCATCGCCGTCAACATCTCCCACGGCGACGGAAGACCAGATGAAATTGCTCAGTTCATTGAAACTGACCGGGAATCCGCTGACATAGCTACCGTCGGCGTTGAAAGCATGTACACAGGAATCGAAACCGGCATAAATGATTTCCGAAAGACCATCGCCGTCCAGGTCGCCCGATGATGGCGAACCATACCACATGCCATCTCCCGTAAACGGCCAGCCGGGATAATCTGAACCGTCATGATTTATGACATAAATGTTATTATCGGAGAAAGAACCCGCAACGATTTCAAGGTCATCGTTGCCGTCGATATCTATAAGCATGGCGCCTGAATAGAATGTCCCGCCCTTGTCCACGGGGAAGCCGGGCAAGAGAGAACCGTCGGCATCCCAGGCGTAGAATTTCCCGGTTTTCGTTATGATGACCACCTGGAATGAACCATTTGCCGCCAGGTCTCCTACGGCCGGAGCCGATAAAACGTCCCCGGATACCGATTGCGGCCATCCCGGACTGTTGCTGCCATCGGCCTCTATAGCATAAACCCTGTCGTCACTGGCTCCTATAATCAACTCGTTCTCGCCGTCCCTGTCGAAATCGAATATCAGCGGAGCAGATTCGATATTGCCGGGGATCTCTAATGGGAAGCCGCTCTGGTCAAGCGAAAGGATAATGATTATATCGCGATCGGCTTCGTAATCGCCATCCGCCTGAATATTCAAGACCAGAATCGACTCATCAGGTATGGCGTCCTCGCTGGATACCAGCACATAGGGGCTGTCGGCATTATCGCTCGATTCGTCATGGAGGATATCGCCGAATGAAGCCACCGAATCAGAGACGCTGAAAATACCATTGCTGTGAAGAGTACCGGTCACGTTGCTGGCATCGGCCCAGATGTTTTCCAGAGTGATAACAAGCTCGAGAGATTCTCCCGGATTCAAAATGCCGTCGCCGTCATCGTCGGTTATGGTTATTACCTGCTCAGCAGGCTGAATATTCGGGGTATTCGATGATACCAGTGCTGCGTAAGCGTTAACCCGTCCTGAACCAAGCATCCCCTCGTAACCGGGATTTATGTCATCTATATAATCTGTGCTGGTTATGAGGGCATTGACGATATCCTCGTTCGTCCAATCTCTGTTGGCAGCCTTGAGAAGGGCACAAACGCCGGCCGTAATCGGGGAAGACATTGACGTTCCACTAGCATTGGTCATGCCTCCCGTGGCCCAGGTCGAATAAATTTGCAGACCCGGTGCCGAGACATCTACCCATGTGCCCCAATTGGAGAAAGATGCCATATGGTCACTCTGATTGGTGGCAGCCACCGAGACAACGTTGTCGTATGCACCCGGATACAGAGTATAAGGGCGCGCCCAATCATCGTTTCCGGCGGAGGCCACGACTATGCCTCCGTTATCCCAGATGCCGTTAATGATATTCTGATTATAGGATGAATAAGAGCGAGAGCCCCAAGAACAGTTGATAATATGGGCGCCGTTCTCCGAGGCCCAGATCATTGCTGGATATACTGCCGTAAGCTGACCGGAACTGTTTGCGCCTTTGTTGGCCATGATGCGAGCTGAAAATCCTATACCCGCACCCATCAGCTCATTATCCGTGGCCTCCGAGGCGCACCCGGCGACATGCGTGCCGTGATACGGGGTCTCCTCGCGGGGATCGTTATCGTTTGATCCATTATCCCATCCGATAACATCATCAATATAGCCGTTGCCATCGTCATCAACACCGTTGAAATCCTCGGAATCCATGGTGCCGTTGCCGTTTAGATCCTCCGGCTCGTTTATCCACATGTTGGGCGCCAGGTCGGGATGCATCCAGTACACGCCGGTATCCACGATGGAGACTATGGCGGTACGCGTGTCATCGCCTCTGATAATATCCCAGGCCTCGTAGGCTTGCGTCTTGTTCAAATGCCATTGGGCCGAGTGGGAGGGGTCATTGGGTTCATATACCGGCTTGGGAATGTCGTAAAGATCCGATGTTTCTATATCCACGCAATCCCGGAATGCATTCTTGGCGGCAATGACATTAGTGCCGGCCGCCACATGAAAAATAAAAATTCTGGGAACGAGATCCTTCAGACCGGGCGTTTTAACGGGGCCGTCATAGAACCGTTCTACCCGAACCACATTATTCTGTGCACAGAGATTATCGATCGATTCAACGCCGGTAAAAGCTGTTCCCGACACGACATTATCAATCTCAAGAAATGGCGTGCCGACTCTTGTTGTGACCACGAAGCGATCGACAAGGTATTCGGCCCCATTGGAGAGGTATGCTGTTTCCAGCGCGCCTGCCATTAAGGTAGCAGGAATCAAGAGTAATGCTGCCAATAGCGTTCCCGTTTTCATGGAATAACTCCTCAGTTTGCGTTTAAAGACATCTAAAATTCATACTCTATCATGCAATAAAACACACGACACGCAAAAATCAAGACAAAAACCATGCCCGCCATCCATTGATATAACCTACCAGTCAGCCTGTTCTGTTCCATAATATGCAGTTAACTACTTGAAAATCAGCGTATTCATATGGGCGATTACTTTTCAGAGATCAAATTCACCTCGAATACGGGAGAAGCGATGAAGACGCCTGCGGGATATCTGCAACTATTTTCAGAGCGGCCACAGAGCCGGCATAAAGGCCTTGCCGGTTGAAAACATTAATCTTATCATCAATCGAGATGAAGAGAATCGAATCTAAATATCAATGGGCATTGATCATCTTCGCCATAGCCCTGGCTTTAAGGATCATCTATTTTCTCCAGATTAAGGCCGGTTTTCCAGGATGGGATTCGCCCACCATCGATCCCTTATATCATGACCTCTGGGCCAGGCAGATTGCATCCGGCGATATACTCGGCGTCGGCCCGTTTTTTCGGGCACCGTTTTATGCTTATTTTCTCGGTCTTATATACGCCGTCTTCGGACCGTCCCTTGCCGTATCGAAGATTATCCAGCATATCATTGGGTCAGCCACATGTTCTTTGATTTTCCTGTTCAGCGAGAGATACTTCGGACGACGGATCGCCATCGTATCAGGGCTCGTTTCCGCGTTTTATTGGGTATTCATTTACTTCGAGGACGAATTGCTTCTGGATTCGTTGCTCGTATTATTCAGCCTGGTTTTGATCTGGGCCCTCATGAGAGCCGCGGAAAAAACCACCCTGAAATGGTTTTTTGTTGCGGGAATGATTCTGGGATTAGCGGCCATTACCCGCCCCAACTATCTGGTCATCTGGCCGGTAA
>CBDVBL010000148.1:0-5776 GCA_965372205.1 uncultured bacterium | reverse complement strand
TGAATACAGTAACCTTGTCAAACCTGCCGTGAGCTACAACTTCGCCCCGGACAATCGCACCCTCGATATATGGCTTGCCGACAATTGGCTTACCATCTTTGGATATCAGCAAGACCTTATCGAAATTGATCTTCTCCCCAACCGGTGCGTCTACCCTGGGAATCTTGCAGTTGGCATCAATTTCAACAGGAACCTGGGCCCCGCCGGTTTCAATAATCGCTCGCATCGTACCTCCAAATTATCTGCGAAATCTATGATATGATTACCTTTTCCTCTTTGTCAAGCATCATATCCATAGTCATGCAATTTAACATCTATAATGTAGTTTTGTTTCACTTCTCACGGTCAAAATATATGTTTTTTCCGGTGGCTGAAAGGGGAATCCCGAAAAGATAATCCCAATTCACCATACCCATCCACCTGGCGGTGACTCCGACCCGGTACATAATTCGGTTATCGACGTTGAATATCTGTGCCGTCTTAACTGCTGAGCCGACTGCGATGCCGAGATCGATAAGACGATAGCTGCATATCGGCCCCAGGAACCCCCCATCTACCCGCCTGGCCCCGTTAAAAGTATCGCAGTCAGGAAAACCGCAGGCACCACAGTTGAGCCCCAACGATGAGCTGTTCTTCAGCCCGATAATGACTACTGCCTTTGAGGCAGCCACGTTAGCGGCATCCCGATCGAAATTCTGCTTATTTTTCTCCCTGCCGAATTTGAGCATGGCATCTGCCAGCTCTCTTAACTGCTGACCGGTAATCGTCAAAACCTCGATAAAATCCTCGCCCCTCGATTTGGGGGCGGTCCGGGCGGCGATTTCCATCATGGCCGCCACACGGATTACGCCTTCGTCGATCAGGCTCTTTTGGAACACCATAAAGCACCTATCACGCATTTAGTGTTAATGTTCACAGGATCATCAATATCCAGATTTACTCCCCGTTTCGACTTGCCTTCTTAAACCGCAAGCAGAAACCGTCCAGATTATCGTCAACAGGGATAGAAGCATAAAGTCTCTTAATAGATTGGTCGTCAAACCGGCCAGATACAAGGCGACGAGGGAGGATAATATCGCTATCCGAAAGTTCACATTGCCGGGCGCTTTTGCGCGATTCCTCCAGCACGCCCAGAATGGACCAGTTGCCAGACCTAAGAATATAATCAGCGCCAGCGGCCCCGATTCTAACAATACTTCCAGTGGTGTCGAATGCCAGCTCTGTATTCCGGTATCGCCTATCTCCTCAAGGACACTTCCAGGCACAAGTCGTTTGAAACTCCCCGGGCCGTATCCCCAGAATGGCAGACCCGATATCGGCTCCAGTGAAGCTATATACAGTGAGGTGCGCCCGCTTGTTACGCCGCCTTCTTTATCCGCCTTGAAACGTTCAATAATCAAACCACGGCTTTGCGGGATCGCTGCCAGAAGTGCGATCGTAATGAGCAAGCCAATAGCGGTTCGTTTCTTGTTTAAATAAAATCCGACAATTAAGATGCCTATCACCGCAGCAAACCATCCCGCCCTGGTACCCGAAAAAAGCAAACCCGCACCCATAATCATAGCTGCCGATAGATAGAACCATCTTTTTGATGATTTCCCTTCTGCAAAAAAAGTCAGGGCAATCGGTATTGCGGCTGCCTCAAACAACGCCATGGTGGTATATCCACCTGAATAAGGAGCAGCCCGCTCAACCACACCTGTCATGAAACGGAACAAGCCCAAAAGCGATGCGACAACGGCGCCCAGAATCAATAGATCGAGCAATCTCTTCGAGGAAAAAGCCCGTGAAAAAGCCACCATGGGAAAAATACAAATCATAACCCAGCTTTTCTTGAGCTGGGGCACGGCTGATACTATACTGGGAGAAAAGACGGAGGATAAAAGCACCAACACCAGAAAAGAAGGCAACAATATCGATCCCCATAAAGGCAACCTGATTTTCACGGAACCGGCGGCCATACAGACGATACCGCTAATAATCACCAGCCCCGCGGCTATCTGGACCAGTACAATCGATACAGGAGCAGTAACGGCATAAAGATATACTGAGATAGCCAATATTTTCTCAGGCTTTATGTTTTTCGGTAACTTCGATCTCTGATGAGGCATCAACTACCTTGAATTCGTCCAAGTGAAGAGAAGTGTCTATAATCAGATCTATTTTGAGCTTCGTGTTTTTCTCGAGGAGCCGGAGGCGATTCGGCCTGCCATCGAGTAGAAGCTCCCCGACCTGCGGGCCGGCAATCAATTGATAACTCTTCAATGATGATGATATGCGGGCCCGCTTGAACCAGCGCTCGATCTTCACAGCCATGGATTCTCGAGAAAGGACCCGGCCGATGCCGTCGCATACCGGGCAGGGTTCAGAGGTCGCATGCATGAAAGACGGCCTTATCCGCTTGCGGGTCATCTCCACCAGCCCGAGATCGGAGATCGATGATATATAATTCTCTGAACGATCTCGTGATAGGGCTTTTTTGAATTCATCATAGACTCGCTTGCGGCGTGCCTTATTTTCCATGTCTATGAAATCAACAATTATAATGCCGCCTATATCCCGAAGCCTCATCTGGCGGGCAATAACGCGAGCAGCCTCCAGATTCGTCCTGTAAATGGCATCTTCGCCCCTGGCCTTGGTGCTGTATCTGCCGGTGTTAACATCGATGGTTACCAGGGCCTCAGTTTGATCTATAACGATATTGGCCCCGCCCTTGATCCAGACACGCCGTTCGAGCATCTTCTCTATCTCGGACTCGATTTCCATCTCATCGAAAATCGGTTCGGGATCTTTATAAAACTCCACAATGGATCGCAGCTTGGGATCAAGCGCCTTGAGATACTTCATTATCTTGGAAAATTCTTTTTTGTTGTCAATCATAACCCGATCCATATCCCGGGTAAGAAGATCTCTGATAATACCGCCTGTAACGTCCAGATCCCGGTGAACGAGCGCCGGGGCAGTCGATTTTTCTACCTGCTTTTTCATGTTATTCCAGAGCCTGGTCAGCATGGTCATATCCGCTTTGAAGCCCTTCTGGTTTTTACCCTCGGCGACAGTCCGGACGATTATTCCGAAATTTGCCGGTTTCAATTCGGAAACGATTTTGCGTAGCCTTTTCTTCTCCGCCAGATCTGTGATTTTCCTAGAGATGCCGACATGGCTTCCTCCCGGTACCATGACGATATATCTTCCCGGCAGGGATATGACGGTAGTCAATCGCGGCCCTTTGGTGCCCATCGGTTCCCTTATAATCTGCACCAGAAGCTCCTGTCCCTTCTTTATGAGATCTGCTATGTTGGACGATCTTTTTCGTCTGGAGACCAGCGGGGTATCGAGAGTGTCTTCGTCGATATAATCCATATCAAAAAGAAGATTCTTGGTTCCCCTGAAATCTGAAGTATCCGAGAAGTGCAGAAAGCCCGCTTTTTCGAGGCCTATATCAACGAATGCCGCCTGGATACCCGGAAGAACCGCCGTCACCTTGCCCTTGTAGATATCCCCGACGATTCTTTCGCTTTCCGGCCTTTCGGTTATCAGCTCGACCAGCTTGCCATCTTCAACCACCGCTATCCGGGTCTCATAATCGGTGACATTTACATATATCTGAGAACTGACTTTAGCGCTCAACATGACCTCCAAAGCAGGCACCAGCTGCCAGTCGGTACCCGCGGACGAACTCGGCCCCGGTCATAGCACTCCCCGATTCGGGCTTCAACTGCAAGAGCTTTAAGAATCCCTTTCCGCAGGCCACCACTATCCCGTTCCTCGAATCCGCCATGATAACCGATCCCGATTCTTGATCGGTCGGTTCATCCCTTGCCAATTCAGTCTGCAACAAGGTAATTCTCTTCCGTTCTAGATACGTAAACGCCGCCGGTCGTGGAGATAATCCTCGAACCAGATTGTGGATTTCACGAGCCGATTTTGTCCAGCTTATTCTGCCCAGCTCAGAATTTATCTTCGGCGCTGACGACGCCTGACTATCATCCTGCTTCATAAGGGCGGCTTTACCCGACTCTATCAAATCCAGGGTCCGGATGAGCAATTCCCCGCCCTTTTCTGCCATCCTGTCATGCAGACTTCCGAAGGTTTCATCCGGCCCGATATCTATCTTCTCCTGCAGGATAATTTCTCCCGTATCCACTTTGCGGCGAATAAAAAAGGTTGTCAGGCCAGTTTCGCTTTCTCCGTTAATCAAGGCCCAGTTGATCGGCGCGGCCCCCCTGTATTTTGGAAGTAGCGAGGCATGAAGGTTTATGCATCCTTCGGGCGGCATGCTGAATGCTTCTTCCGGTAAAATCCTGAATGCTACTACGCAGAAAATATCCGCGCCGAAGACTTCAAGCTTTTGGAGGAATGATGAGTCTTTCAGCTTTTGCGGCTGCATTATTTCCAGCCCGTGCGAACGTGCCAGCTTTTTCACCGCAGTCGGCGTCAGTTTCCTGCCCCGGCCCACCGGCCGATCCGGCGCGGTCACGATCGCTGCCACGCTGTGTTTCGACGATAGAATCTTCCGGAGACATTGCGACGCAAAATCAGGCGTCCCGAAAAATATAAGCCTCATCCAACCTTTTCGCCGGCCTTGATCTTGTTAAGCTTTCCTTTTATAAGTCTTCTTTGTGCGGCGCTGAGTTTGTCTATGAAAAGGATGCCATTGAGATGGTTTATCTCGTGCAAGATTACTCTGGCCACCATCCCATCAGCCTCGAAAAAATATTCCTTACCGTCGAGGTTGATACTTTTAATGGTTACTTTCTCCGGCCTTTCGATCGTTTGAAAAAGTCCGGGAAACGACAGACAGCCTTCTTCGCCGGTGACTACGTTTCCCCCGATTTCCATGATTTCCGGGTTGACGATCACCCTGGGCTCGGCCAGAACATCAAAATGCGATAAATCGATGGAGAAAGCCCTGATGGCGCGGCCCACCTGATTGGCCGCCAACCCCAGGCCCTTAGCGTATTGCATGGTCCGGGTTATACTCTCCAGAAAATCCACCATCTGGCCGTCGATATTCTCAATGGCCTCGGACTCTTCCCTGAGGGCTTCCTCACCGTAAATTTTTATGGGCAGAATAGACAAGCTCTTTAAGCTCCCGCCTTAAAATTAATCGACCTTTGCCGAAACCGCGCTTTTCAAAAACTCCATTTTCACATTGTCATCGACCTTCAAAACGACGACATTTTCCTTTATGCCCCATACTGTTCCCATAATCCCGGAGCTTGTGACGACGCGGTCGCCCTTTTTGAGTTCCGAGATCATCTTCTGGCGTCCTTTTTCCCGTCTCTGCTGCGGCCTGATCATGAAAAAATACATCACGGCGAAAATCAAACCGAACATTAAAAGCAGGGATACGCCGCCTCCACCACCCCCACTGCCGGAGGACCCCCCCATTAGTAGCACGCCGTTTAGCAATTCCTGCCTCCTTAATCTTTGAGCGAATTCCCGTTTTGGCGCACAATATAGCCTAATCGGCTATCAATGTAAACCTATTAAATAAGTTGGAGTTCCCGCCAATAGATTCGGAAAATTGATGTCATATGCCCAAATATCGGCGGGCTTGCCGTTCGCATATCTTGAGAACAGAACAGTAAATTATATGAGCGAAAGATGCTCGCTGGCTACCCTGGGGCCGTCATCGGACGCGACAAAGACTCTCGAAAGCCAGCCTTTGAAATCGTATCTCGAATAGTATACGGATTGGTAGCCTTCGATTCTGCAGAAGACCAGGCAGATATTACCCCCAAGAGGATAAGCCTTTATATCTTTTAGAGTT
>CBDVBL010000147.1:0-5808 GCA_965372205.1 uncultured bacterium | reverse complement strand
ATTTTCTTTGAGGCAAAAACGATACCCTCAGGATTCTGAAGCATGATATACTCTACGCCGGATTCGCGTCCAACCATGTTCAAGAGATGATACAGGCTCAACTTTTCATTGCCGTACTGGCCATATCTCCACCTGGCCGCAAGAAATAATCCGGTTTCTTCATCATAAGGAAAGTATCCCCAGAAATATCTCTCAGAGTCGATAGCACGGAAATCGTAGATGATTTCAATATCGGGATCGACCTGCAGAGAGTCGAGCCAGAACTCCACGGCCTCGTTGGTCAAAGGGAAGACTCTTGAAGTAGAAGTCTTTTCGATCCTTCCGTTTTTCACTATTGCAGCCTTATCCGCATCGACCGCTTCTCTTAAGCGATCGAGCGAAGATTCATCCGAAACCAACGTCGAGAAGGCGAATTCTGCGACTTTCTCCGATATTCGATCCAGGCCGAGATTGACAAATTCATCATCCGCTTCGATAATCATTTCGGCGGAGGAGATAAGTGTCTCCGTTAGCGCTCTACCTTGGGCGGTTACCGCGTTGAACGCCGCTTTTTTCCCGGCCGATACCGAAAAATAGCCCGCCAGAATCAAAACCACCGCCAGGCAGGCCAGAAGGGCCACGGCGTGTCTTAGCTTGAGGCCATAAAAGAGGGTCGGTCTTACAGGCGGTTTCGATCTGTGATTCGGATCATCAGTCATAATTGTCAATATTAGACCGGCAGGATTATTATGTCAACTCCAGAAAAATCTAATACAAAGCCTGGTTATCTCCGATAATAGCTGTGGAGGCAAATTGATGAAGGAAATCCCCAGTACAAGCGGGCTCCATGACAGCTTTCAAAAGATGGATAAGGCTGCTAAAGAGAAGACACGCGGCATCACAGCGGAAATGGTAGCGTCAGCCGAAGCTCTCATCAAAGCCCAGAGCACCTTGATCCCCAGACTATCAAATCATAAGCGCCGGGGCGAGGATAAATTGCCTCCGACCAGTTTCATAGCCTGAATTTCTGGGCAAATACCCGGATCCAAATCTCTATATAAAATAACATTACAAAAGAGAGTCGGCTACAACTTCACGCGGAGAATCTGGGACGACTTTAGAACTCTTGCTGTAGCCTAAGGGACTCTTCACATCATTGAAGGTCTAAGGCACAAAACGACATATCAGCAAACCACTTGACCGCGCAGCAATATAAATATCGTCTCCATTTGAATACACGTCGTGGGCAAGATCCGGTGTCGTGTAACTTGCCACCAACATTGGATTTTCGATGTCGGTAAGGTCGATTACCTGTAACCCAGAATGGAGATCAGCCAAATAGGCATGATCACCAACCACAGAAACTCCCCAAGTTCTACCAGGAGTATCGAAGCTTCCTACTAAATTAGGGATTGAGACTTCAGCTATGTCGATTATTTGCAGACCGGCAGTTTCATCAGCCACGAACGCCAAATTATCGACAATCAATACTCCCATGGCATACCCTGGCGTGTCAAAAATACTGATGGAGGTAGGATCTTCTGGATCCGCTACGTCAAATATCTCCAACCCTGATGAGCCAACTGCCACAAAAGCATGAGTGTCAACCACGAACACGGCCCAAGGGGTGCCAGAAGTATACAGGAACGAAATACGAACTGGGCTCGATGGTTCAGAGATATCGATTATATGGAGAGTATGATCGCGGCTCGTCATGTATGCATACTCCCCCGCTACAAAAATGCTGGATTCGCTGCCCGGCACATCACAGCTGCCTCTCAATACCGGGGTCGTCGGGTCACTTATGTCTGTTATCTGTAGGCCCACTCGATAATCGACCGTATAGGCATAACTCCCAACAACAAAAACGTCAACCATCTCCGGGTAATCCGGACCATAACTTCCTATTAACGTGGGCGTTGCGGGATCAGCGACGTCGATTATCAATATGCCAGACCGATTGTCTGCGACATAGGCCAATTCGCCAACCACGCATATGTCAAATGACATGTCAGGCGTATCATAGGCACCAATCAGATGAATACCCGGCTCTGGCCCACGTGTCTGGGATCCTTTGTCCGCACTGCATGAGATCAGTAATATCATGGCTGAGACGCACGATAATCTGACTTTGATCGGAAAAGGCAAGATAATCTCAAACCTCAAAACTCATAAAACAAAGCTAACATATTCAAAAGGCAGAAGCAAGATTTCTATATTCTATTAAAGAGAGTATACTCAAAACAGATCGAGCAAGCCGGGATTTCGCCCACGTCCCCGAGACACTCATATTTGAATCGGCCTTATAAATGAGCCTGTCCGGGAGCCTGAAATTAAGGCTTGACAACTGTCCCTCCAGGCGATATTTAATGCGTGGTTTAAGGGTGAAACCATTGCCTGGGTAGTTTCAGCCCCCCTCTACCCAAGTTGTGTTTCGCCCTTATCCTTTTGAGGAAGAATCCTGATATGGTTGGAATATATCCAGCCTCGTCTATTAATTGAGAGCTCCACCCTGTAAAGTCCGTGCGTTGGGACCGGGAACTCGAAGCGGCTGCAGGTGTCAATAAAATGAGGGTAGCCATCCTTAATCAACCTAACCTGTGCGGTTTTCGGAGACGACATATTCAGGGTCATCCCCCGGGAGAAAACCGGTTTGTCACCCATCCTGTATATCCGGCTATTGGCTCTGGCATAGAATTCGAAGCCGCGAGCATTGCCCCAACGGTAATTCGAGACGAACACCCGGCATTTTTTGATGGCCTCGAAAATCTGGTTGCGAGCCTCTATGATATCGGGCGAAAGCGGCTCGTCTATGAGCAGATGAGTTCTTATCGATCGGAACTGCACTTTATACGGGAATATGGTTAGCCGAATCGGCCCTTTACGATAGAGATGAGCATGGACATCCGCCGAGCCTAATCCGGCCACGGGCCTCGACTTCGCGATCTCATCCCATTTTTGCAGCACCCTGGAGGTCGGTCCGCGCAGGCTTCGGCGGGGCATAATGGCCATCTTAAGCATATTGATCGGCCTCAGCGATTCCATCCAGGCCGACATATGATTCCAGATTTCCAGGCCGTCGAAACCATCGACTTCCCACGCGTTCCAGGGATAGCTGGGATACCGGGGAAAGGCGTTTCTTATCTCGTCCGGGTGGGCGATTATGCCCAGACCTTCATCTTTCCGCACTTCCTCTACGTATTCTGCGGCCCGGGCCCCCGGCCTTATGGTACTTGACAGGCCAAAAGCCAGGTAGTGGTTCTCGTCATTCGGATCCTCTATTTCGTATCCAATCAGCACGGCGATTTTCCCGTGGTATCTCTGATGACCGTCATGCAGAGGTTTTAGCGTATTGTGATCGGTGAACATCAGATAATCCAAACCGGCACGTTCTCCAATCTGCGCTATTTCCTTGATGGTTTTGCTGCCGTCAGAGTGGTTTGAGTGTATGTGAATTACTCCGACGATTTCGTGATAACTCTCACCTGGCATCAGGTACCTTTCGCATAACGAAGAATCCGGCAATCATCATAGCCAGAACCGATCCCACAGCGAATCTATATTTTACAGCGCCCAAAGAATCGAATGCCAGCACGGTCAGACCCCAGATTATCGGGCCGACAATAGCGGCCATCCGTCCCGACAGAGCGAATAATCCGAAATATCCTCCAAGCTTGCTGTTGTCCCCCACGAGGTTTATGAGAAGCGGCCTTTCGGTGGTCCATACGCCGCCCAGAGATATCCCCGCCAGCGAACCCAGCAGGAAAAACAGGCCCTTGTGCGAGAATATCATTATGCCAAACAACGTCACTATCCAGAGAACGATTGTTCCAAGAAGAGAATTTCTCGGCCCGAATTTCTCCGTGGCAAAGCCCCAGATAAGCGACCCAACGGCGGTAAATGAGGTGATAATTATGAGAAATACTGTTATTTCATTGAGATTTCCAAAAGTCAATTTTTCATCGGAAAATCCTACTGCCTCTTTGAGGAAGATGGCCATGAAAAATATTATCGTCTCCAACGCTTCGACAATAAAAAATCGGCCCACGAGAAACCTCAAAATGCCCGGCCGGGCCCTGGCATCTCTCAGGACGCCGAGAATACCCTTGATAGAATCTCCGGTAACTTTCACCAGGCCCTTCAGCGGTTTCGGCGATTCATCCCTGATTGTGATGAAAAAAGGCAATGCAAAGATGAAAAAGAGAATGGCCGTTAACGCGAATGCATCGGAGTAACACCGGGAACCGACGAGCGAACCGATGACTATCAATCCGAAAATAGTGCCCGTATACCCGAGAGCCACTCCATAACCCGATACTCGCCCCATTTTCCCCGGACCGGCCACCTGCGGCAACATGGCATTATAAAAGACGAGCGCTCCCTGAAAGCTAAATACCGCCAGGGCGAACAACATTAGATTAATCAGCATAGAGCTGCTGCGCCCCAGAGAAATGGTAGCCACGCAACAAAGCAACGTGAATCCCATAGCCGGGAGCATACGTCTTTCGAATCTATCGGCAATAGTCCCCGCCAGCGGCATCGTTAATGCCACCAGCACCATAGCCGATGATCGCGCCAGAGAAAGATCGATATCGGCGCCGCCATAATTGTTTTTTATCATTAGGGGGAAATAAAGGCTGACCACATTCATAGAGAAAATAGTATTGGCAAAATCGTATAACGACCAGGTGAATATCTTAGTTTTCGTAAATCTCATAGTGCCAGCCCTGCCAATAGAGCTCCAGTCAGGGCGCCGGCTATATCCCAGATCAGATCTTTATGGCTCGATGTTTGATCCGGGGCCTTATAATCGATAACCTCCTTGGCCGCTCCCAGAGAAACGGTTATACCGACACCAATGGTGAACGACTTGTTCTTATCAAAATCAAAATGACGATTGGCGACTATATAGGAGCCGCCCGAAAAGAATGCCGAAAACCCGAAATGCTTAAGCTTGTCTCCGCCGAACCATTTATCGCCGTCCAGATCACCCGCGGTACACGATGGAGCCAGAGTCATAAATATTATGATGGAGGCGAGCGCTTTAAAGCCCGAGTTCATTCGATATCCCCTGCATCGCCTCCAGAACGAATCCCAGAAACTCCTCGGTAGTCAGGTCGAGGTTGGAACAGGCTGCGATCGATTCTCTTCGGGCGCCGGCTGCGAACCGTTTTTCTTTAAATCGCTTCATGAGAAATTTAACATCGAGGCCTGCCAGCGAGCGTGTAGGATGCATCAGGGCCGCTGCTACTACGAGTCCCGTGGCCGGATCCACGCTTAACAGCGTCCAGTCGAGTTTCGATTTCGGCTCGACCTTTTCTGCATGAGCTTTGACGGCATAAATGAATTCCTCATCGAATTCCTTCTCCTGCAACCATTCCGCGGCCAGCCTGGAATGTTGCTCCGGATCATCCAGAGTCCTCTGATAGTCGATATCGTGCAACAGGCCAACCATACCCCAGTATTCGGGATCTTCGCCGAAGTGCCGGGCAAGCCGCCTGCAAGATGCCTCCACGGCCAGAACGTGTTTAACGAGATTCGGATTATCCAGCTCCGATTTTACCCATTCTATTGCCTCCTGGCGAGTCATGCTAAATCCTCCCTTGACATCGTTTCAGGTCTGGCCTAATATAATTCGTCGAGAGGATGATATGCAGTTAAAAAAACCGGAAAAGATAACGATTAAGAAAAGTCCTCGCGCGGGCGGGAAGTACGTTATCAAGATCGAGGGTAAGGTCACCTGGGAGGGAAAAGACCCACAGAAAAAACTCCCGCGCTTGCTGAACACCTATCCCGCGAAAAAAGTCAGTATTGCCTGGAAATCCGACG
>CBDVBL010000146.1:0-5817 GCA_965372205.1 uncultured bacterium | reverse complement strand
CTTGATAACATATTTAGAGCAACGGGGTATCCATTTAAGCATCAGGCACTGCATCGGGTAAATTGCTCATCGCTTAGTATCAGTTTGTGTCATGGCAGGATTTCAAATGCCGGATGTATGCCGGGGGACATTTCCGAATTGATGATAATGGAAAAATAAAGCTGCGGACCCGGGTTCTTAACAAAAGGAGGAGAAATCTATGGAAAAGACTCTATTAAACCGCTTAACCGCGCTTTTCGTTGGCCTGGCTCTTATTTTAGCTTTTACCCCGACTATGACTACGGCGCAAGAGATGATGAAGATCGCGGGGGAGATAAAGGCCGCCTATACCAAACAGGATACTATAGCCGTCGGCGACACTCAGGGGCACGTTCTCACGCTCGGCATCTCGGAAGGTCCCAACGTTAGTATCGCAGAGCAGGAATTCATGGAGGGCGCCCGGACAGTCAACCATTCATTCAGCGACCTTGTCGGCGGAAACGGGCCTCACCAGGGCTATGTAGAATTCGCCAAAAACGGCGATACCGCCTTCGCTAAGTGGCAGGGTAAAGTAACTACCGTCATATCCGCCGAGGGTGCCCCCGTTATCACTGTTGAAGGAACCACCACCTGGATTAAAGGGACAGGAAAGTTCGAGAACATCCAGGGGACAGGGACCTATAACGGAGCATTTATCTCGAAAACAGAATATGAAGTGGAATGGGAGGGCGAATACTCTATCAAAGAGTGAACGAACAGTCTCAATAATGGCCGCTCCGGGGAATAGGAACTTTAGGGCCCGCAGCCTACTTATTTCCTTGCCCCGTTAGGTTGACACTATCAGGAAACACCACGCATTTGTCTTCCAATCTGCAGAATTTAAGCCTCCGTTTTAGCTTGACGATTAGCAGAATACCATTATATTGCTGAATTGTTTAGTTCTACGAGTACGGAGGAAACGAGGACAGGATGAAAAGAACGTTTCAACCATCGAACAGGAAACGGAAAAACGACCACGGTTTCCGCAAGAGGATGTCAACCAAGGCAGGACGGACCATCCTGAAGAAACGCCGTTCCAAAGGCCGCAGGAAACTCACCGTCTCCGACGAGTAACGAGGTTCCCGGCTTGGTACGCACCGGCATTTCCGGCAACCGCTCTTTCGGTAAAGTTAACCGGCTGCACGGGCGGACTAACTTCCTGAAAGTCTTTCAGAGCGAGAAATCCAGAAAAGTCAGGGGACAATACTGCCGGATGACCAGCATTGAAACCTCCGATGGTGAAACCAGATTCGCGATCATTGTCTCCAGGGGAGCCGGCAGAGCTGTTCGGAGAAATAGGGTAAAACGGGTAATACGGGAGTTCCTCAGAAACAACAAGGACCTATGGCCATCGCGGGAGAGGATAATAATCAGCATAAGCAAACCGGTATCGGACGAAGGTGCCCTGCTAAGCGAAGTTGAGACCATGCTGAGAGATCTAAAATGAACAAGGCACTCGGAATCGGGCTTTCTTATTTCATAAAACTATACCAGTTTTCTTTAGGCACCGTTCTCGGCGGCCGCTGTCGTTTCTACCCATCCTGTTCTGAATACTCCCGTCAGTCTTTCCATAAACACGGCGCAATCAAGGGACTTTCTAAATCTGCCTGGCGGATATTGCGCTGCAATCCCTGGAATACAGGGGGGCACGACCCCATCTAATCGCTCATGGATAAAAGAACTGTACTCGGATTCATACTGATCTTGATAATCTTGCTGCTATGGCAACCTATAAACAGATTCGTATTCGGGCCACTACCTGAGGTGGAACAGCCGCAGGATACCACCTTGGTTTCCCCCGCGGACGAGCCCGTGCCCTATATCACCGAGGAGCAAGGAATAGTCACGTCAACATTCGCTCAAACTGATGCGGCTGAGTTTGTGGAGCCGACGGCAGAGCCGGAGAAGACTATTACAATCGAAACCAGGGATTTAATCTATACGCTATCATCAAAAGGCGGCACTATAACTGATATAATACTGAAGAATTATTTCAAATATGATAGTTCAACAGTATCTTTGATAGGAAATCATGATGCCCCGGAATGGGCAAAATATGGCGCTCTTACACTCGGCTACGCTGACGAACTGCCCGATTTCAACGTGACCAATTTCCGGGTGGATGGTTACAATTCCATCTTAAGCGAGGGTGAGCCGACTCGTAGTGTAACTTTTACATATAGCCGTCCCGACGGTGCCCAGATAGTCAAAACATACACTTTCCAGTATGAAGACTACCTTTTTGACATCGATATCAGCCTCAAGAAGCCGCAGGAGCTTGGAATGGGGCAAGGAGTCACAATCGGCTGGTTTGCACCCATGGAGACCACAGAGAGGAAGCCTGATGACGATAAGGGTAAGCTGGGCGGCTTCTTCAACATGGGGGGTGACTTCGATTACTTTAAAGACTTGAAAGACGGTAAATTGCGAAAGATGGCCACAGGCCCGGTAGAATGGATAGCCACGCGCACGAAGTACTTTACCGTGGTTGTAATGGCCGAAACATCTCCGGCGAAGGAAGTAATTGTAGTTGGCAGCCGTGGCAATCTAAAAGATTTCGAAGGGAACGAGGTTGAATGGAATCAGTTCGGCATCGGGATGACTTACGAGAGCCCGCCGGAGGAGCTTTCCCTCGAATTTTCGGTTTACACCGGCCCGCTGGATTACGATCGCCTGAAGGGTATGGGCAAGAGACTGTCATCGCTGGTGGAAATGGGATGGAAACCGTTCAGGCCATTTGCCATAGCCATACTTTGGATCTTTACAACGTTACATAAAACGATTCCCAATTACGGATTCGTGATAATCATATTTTCAATTCTGATGAAGCTGGTCTTCTGGCCGCTGTCGATCAAGGGTGCCAAATCGATGCATAAGATGAAGGAGATCCAGCCTAAGATTCAGGAGGTCAAGGAGAAGTTCAAGAAGGATCCGGGCCGAATCCAGAAAGAGACCATGAAGCTTTACAAGGAACATGGATTCAATCCCTTCGGCTCATGCTTGCCGATGTTGATTCAGCTCCCGATTTTCTGGGCCATGTATTCAGTGCTGGGAAACACTATCGAGATCAGGGGCGCCGATTTCATCCTGTGGATCCATGATCTCTCGCAGCCGGATCCAACCGGCCAGTATTTCTTTGTGGGAGTGCTCCCGATCATAATGGGCGTTTCGATGTTCATACAGCAGAAGCTGACCATCACCGACCCCAAGCAGAAGATGATGGTCTATTTCATGCCGATTCTGTTTACCTTTCTTTTCTCGAGATGGGCGTCGGGGCTGGTGCTCTACTGGACCATGTTCAATATCCTTGGCATTTTCGAGCAATGGTTCGTCAAAAGGAAAAAGGCCGAGGAAAAAGTTGTTTGAATCAGTTTCCATATTCATTGGGTCAATCCGGGTCGCGGCAGGCGGCCTTTTTTGCTGCCATTTTCTGTAGTCGTCGGTTTAAGTCATCCACGGGAATCAACATGATCTTGCTGCACATACATATAGAGCGTATATTCCACTGGTTATGGAGATCGATGCCAGCACGACGGATATCATTTGCGCGGCGGCGACTCCGCCCGGTAAGTCCGCGCTGGCGGTTATAAGAGTATCGGGGCCGGGTAGCATCGCCGCCGTATCGAATATTACTTCCGCAAAACAGCAAATAAAACCCGACGACGCCAGGAAACTCTTTTACGATTTTATAATCGACAATGACGGCCATCCCATCGATGAAGTCACCATGATTCCGTATTTCGCGCCCAGAAGCTATACTGCCGAGGAGATGGTGGAGATAATATGTCATGGAGGTTTTGCCTCATCCAGAGCGGTTATAGACAGGTTGGTTGGGGGCGGCGCCCGACCGGCCGAACCGGGCGAATTCACCAAAAGAGCATTTCTTAACGGCCGCATATCTTTATCGCAGGCGGAGGCGGTGGTTGCGGCCATCGAGGCTAAATCGGAATTGGCATTGAAGGCCGCGGCACGAAACCTTAAGGGCGAATTGTACGAAAAAGTCGACGCTATACGCGCATCAATCCGGGATCTTCTGACTTTAATTGAAGCCGAGATCGATTTCTCCGAGGAGGAGATCGACAAAACGCCGGTGGGCAAAATCCGGACAATGGTCAAAGAGCAGTTGGACGAATCGAATTCGATCCTCAAAAGCTATGATTTCGGCCGAGGTTTGAACTCCGGTTACAGGATCGCTATAGTCGGGCGGGCTAACGTGGGCAAATCATCATTGCTGAACGCCTTCTTGAAGAGGGAGCGAGCCATAGTCACCGAGATCCCCGGCACCACCAGGGATACGCTCACCGAGTGGATCGATATCAGCGGGTTCCCGATCCTTCTGACCGATACCGCCGGTCTGCGTGAGAGCGAGGATAAGATCGAACGGATCGGCCAGGATCGGGCCAAACAGGAGATCGAAAATTCCGATCTGGTCTTGTTCATGATCGACGGTTCGGAAGGCATCGCCGAGGATGACAGGGCCATTTATTCATCGATCAAAAACAAGCCGACCCTGGTGGCGGTCAACAAGATCGATCTGGGGCTTTCTCCAGGGCTTGATACCACTAAGGAATTCCCCGGTAATGACACCGTCGCAATTTCCGCTCTGAAAGGAACCGGCCTGGATGATCTGAAGAGCAGAATCGCGCATACCCTGAGCCTCGATACCTTCAGCCTGGATACTGCTATACTGGCCACCGAACGCCAGTACCTGGCCATGAAAAAAGTCTGCGATGTTCTCTCTCAGACATCGAATGAATTGAAGGATGGAATTTCAGGAGAAGTGACGGCCATCTACCTGCGCGAGACGCTCGACCACTTGGGCGAACTGGTCGGCGAAACCACCACGGATGATATTTTAAACGATATTTTCAGCAGGTTTTGTGTGGGGAAGTAGCTCGAATCGCCCCTACGAGCCCTATCGATGGGTTTTAGAGGCAAGAAATGCCAGTTTAGATAAAAAAAGCTTGAAAATAATAGAAAAATGTAGAAAAAAAGCTTGACTAGCCTGACAAATAGGTGTTAATTTGTGCAGTATTAATAAAGCGAAAAAACTTTGAAAATAAAAAAGATTTAGAAGGTGGCTATGAAACAAATCTACTGCGCTGGCCCTCTTTTCAATCCAAAAGAGAGGGAAGACATGGAAGCTATAGCGGCTGCTTTACAAGAAGCAGGCTATACTGTTTTTCTGCCTCATAGAGACGGAATTGAAATGGCAAGAGTGAATTCCGCTCTAGTAAAAAATGGTTATTCTCTTGAGAAGGCAAATTCGATTCTAGCAAGAGCTATTTTTAAAATAGACATCTTCCAAGTCGCCGACAACGATGGTCTTGTATTAAATCTCAATGGCCGTGTACCTGATGAAGGAGCCATGGTTGAGGCTGGCATGGCCTGGGCGCTTGGCAAACCGGTCGTTATTCACAAGAATGATAGCAGGTCGCTAATAGATGGGCTGGATAACCCTCTTGTCGCAGGGTTATCAAAATTCAAGATAATTTCGAAGATAGAGCAAGTCCCCACCGAATTTGACAGACTATTTTTGGATGGATATCGCAATGTGGTACCCCGTTACGATGGCGCCTTAAAGGAGACAATCGAATCAGGCAAAGAAATCTACGATGCCTATCTGAAATGGAACGATCCTAGCAGCAATACGAACCGCTTTCTGGATTTGCTGGCAATATAGCGCGGATGCATTAATGCTTGATTTGCTGAATGAAGCTAAAAAAAGAGAAGATTATTAGGGGAAAACGTAACGTTTGACCAATGATTTTTATGCATTTTGGACAAACGTAACGTTTG
>CBDVBL010000145.1:0-5830 GCA_965372205.1 uncultured bacterium | reverse complement strand
TCAAAAGGACGCTTATCAGAATTCCAACAACGGGCTTTAGCATTTCATCTCCTTAGTTCTGAGCACGGAAATACTCATGTATAAAATTACCTGTTAATCTGTTCCTTCGATTGCCACGCTACGCCTGCGAACCACGGCCACGGTGCCGAAAGCCAACAGCAAGAGCGCCATAATTATCATTCCCCATTCGGAGAGAGTGGGCACTTCCTCCTGCGGCAGCGGTTCCATCTCTACATCGACCAGAGTACTCCCGCCGTCGGTCACGACTACATCCGTTACAATCTCATCATTGTAGTCAATATGCGTGAATGATACGGTATATGTGCTTGGCGGTAGAAGTATGGAGTAACTGCCGTCCCCCGCGGTAACATCGGAACCGTTATTACCGCCGCCATCGTCGGCATTAACCTGGACCCCACCTACCGGATCGCCGGTGCTTAAATCTGTTACCGTGCCGTAGATTGTACCCGCGGAACTCTCGCCGACGATGAAGGTAACCGCGATATCAATATTGGGTGTATCGGGATCGTCCGAATCGAGATCTACTCTGCCGGTATAAGTGCCATCGACAAGTTCGGTGGCGTCAAATGTAACGGTTGAGACAAAGGAGCCGCCCGATCCTGGCACTGTGCCGCTGCAGGGCGAGACACTCAGCCATTTGCCCGTGGAGATATCGATGCTTAAGTTGCTGCGCATATAAGATGCATCGTAGACGATCTGCAGTCCGTCGTTGGCGTTTATATTCTCTATACCTATGGTTGCAGACGTTAAACCGTGGCTGCCACCATTCATTGTGGCAAAGTGCAGCTCGATATCGCCGTCTGGATATAGAACGGCCTCAAACGTTGCAGAACCTGTTCCACCGCCATAATAGTAAAACGGAACACCCACGAAGCTGACGATAAAGCGATTGTTTGCCGTATCGCGATAATAATAGATGTTGCCGCCGCTGGGCGGGCGTAGATCATCCCAGTACATGGCGATGAAATTGTTGGGAGTGCTGGGATTGGGAATACCGGTGTTCGTCCATTCGGTATTGCCGCTGCCGAATGTGAGCACGCCGTTGGAACCAATATACAACGATGAGTAGTTATTTTCATAGAACGGGAAGCTGAACCCGACACTGATCGGCCCGGCATAATCATCGTCATCGAGATATACTTGTGTGCCGACGCCTGAAATATCGATCCAGTCGACCGGAGGGCCACAGGGTTCATCGGAGTCTATCCATTCGTGTCCGAAATCATCGGGCCCGCCCTGGTCGGTTATTACGGGTGGGTATAAGGGCTCTTCAAGACCGGGATCTTTGCTGTATTCCAGGGTACGAAATTCTATGGGCTCCTGCACTTTAGTGGCATCCGGCATGTTTCTATCGGTCCTGAGCAGTCGCCCGTTGAATGTCTCGGTGTTCAAAGAGAATTGAAGACCGCCGACGCCGTTATTGTAAATGTTAAGATCCCGCTCTGCTATCTGACCCGGCAGGGCGGAGACGCTGTAGCTCGAGGGGTCATGGCTGATATTCGGCGGGCCGAGGTAGAAGTCCCGTGATATGGTCTGGTCAGGATTGAGATAGACTGAATGCTCATCCGTGACATAGTCATGGTAGCTGGCCCTGATGGTATAAGTATCTTCAGCCGGAATAGTCAGTATGTAATACCCTGAGCTGTTGGCGGTAACTGATATGCCGGTGCCGACCACTTCAACGGTTGCCTCGACAGGGAAGTTGTTGTCGGTTTCATAAACATAGCCTTCAACATATCCGAAACCACCGCTGGCTAAAAGCACCGCCTGATATACATCGATATATCCGTGGCCATAGGTGTTGTCCTCGCCCGGAGACCCCAGATCAACTGAAGTCTGCAGGAGAATATCCTTGATCGTATCGACATCGAGATTCGGATTGACCTGCCTTAAGATCGCTACCGAGCCGGTAATATGCGGCGATGCCATCGACGTTCCGCTCCAGCCACTGCTCGCGTAGCCGCCGCCGGGGACCGAACTGCGAACATTCACGCCGGGGGCGACGCATTCCGGCTTGATATTCATATCTCCGCTGGAGCAAGTGCACGGGCCCAGCGAGGAGAAACCGGCTATCGGGTATCCGGGCGTGTGACCATCGATAGCGCCGACCGAAAAAGCATTGAAATAAGAATCCGCGCGATCAGCGGGCGTACGGAGGGAGTTCGAACCATAGCTGCCCTCGTTACCGGCGGAAAATATGACCGCCACGCCGGCGTTCTCGCATCCGTCCATGACGGACCAGAAAGTGTTATCGCAGTGCGGTACGCCGTGAAAGAATGGCGAATATCCCCAGGAGTTGCCGACGGCATCGGGCACATCATCGGTTGTGCCGGGATTGCCGTCGGGATCGGCTATCCACTGGAAAGAAGCTATAATATCTGCAGTCGTGCCTCCGTAATCAACCGAGCCGGCCGCTATCCATTCAGCGTTAATCGCTACACCTACCGTATCGGGCGTCGTATGACTCCGGCCACAGATGGTGCCCATGGTGTGGGTTCCATGTGAGCCGTGATCATGGGGGGAGGAGGATCCATCAATGGGATCAAACCAACATTCGCTATTGGGATTCGAATTACCTCTCCAGCGAGCCGAAAAGGCAGGATGGCTGCCGTCGACGCCTGTATCAATATTGGCAACCAATCGTCCGGCGCCGGTATATCCCATAGCCCAGACGGCAGGAGCGTTAATGACATCGAGACCCTGAGAACGAGTGGTGATTAAAGGAGGGTCAGCATCTACCTCCACCGGCTTGATAGTTTCAACGGGGAAATCGAAGATGACCTTCTCGACTCCCTCGACCGATGCCGCCTCCACTATGGCTTCCGGGTTGCCCTCGAAAGCTATCATGTTGGAAATCCAGAAATCTCTTATTTCTCTTACTTTACCTTCAGCCTCCAGTTGACCCAGAAGAGCAAGAACTGGTTTTTGGGTATCGGTGGCCTTGGCCATCAAGGTTGTGACAACCTCGTAATGCCTCTCGGCCCGAGTTGCTCTTCTTGATTTCAGTTCGAGGTTAAGTTTTTCATTGTCCACCATATCGGCCATTACTATGATGGCGCCGATGAATTCACCGGCGTCGGCCTCGGCGATCATCTCATCCAAAGGCGGCTGAATCGTTCCTGCCTCTGCCGGAGCCGCTATCAAAAGGACGCTTATCAGAATTCCAACAACGGGCTTTAGCATTTCATCTCCTTACATTTGAGCATAGGAAAACTCATCCAAAACGTTGTTTATTACTTTGTTCCTTCGATTGCCACGCTGCGCCTGCGAATAACAGCGGCAGTACCGACAGCAATCAGCAGAAGCGCCATGATTATCATTCCCCATTCCGATAGGGTGGGGACATCCTCGGCCGGCTCGCAGTCCGGCGCTAGAATTTCCACAGCATCCACAGCAGCCTCTACGATGGATCCGCCGCCTAAATCAGATGCCTCAAATCGTATCTTAACCTGGGAAGTAGGAGTCACAAAGCTACCCACCCAGAATGAAGATTCGTACCATCCGCCTGACGCTTCGTCTTGCGGTCCGACGGTTTCGGCCACTGTCCAGTTGGCCCCATTATTGCTCGAAACCTGCACGACGAAAACATCGCTATGAGGATTATCTCCTTCGCTGTTGGAATACCATCTGGCATAAGCAATTTTGGCATCGCCGTCGGAAAGATCATAAGCAGGCGATGTAAGGATTGTCGTGCCGTCGTCCACATCAGAGTTATCATCGGCGTTGTCAGTGACGTAGCAATGTCCCGAACCATCAAAATCGGCTGGCGGATCGCCACGATCTCCTCCCCCCGCGGGTATTGCGCGCTCCCACTGACCGTCGGAGACGCTCCCGCTCACGGTCCAGCCTTGGTCTGTTTCGAAGTTATCGGAATACAGGGTTATGAATGCGGAACCGACGAAGAATCTATGATATCCTGTAACTGGATGTCTGCTGCTATAACCCAGATCATCGGTGGCATGAATGTAATAATAAACCCAGGTGCATAATGGCTGTCCCGGGATAGTACCGTTGTAATAATTGTTTCCCATATCCTGCATGTTTACTGGCGTGAAATCGACTCCGTCGGTAGACCAATATAGGGTTGCCGAATTCACAATCCCCGTAGCAGAAATTATCGCGGCGTCTACATCATATGGGTCTGACGACGGCGTATCCTCAAGTGGCGTGTGCGTGATATATACTCCAGGTACTAAATCCGGGCAATCCATGTTGTGAGCCCCGAAACCGGCGCAGATCTCGTTCCAATGAGGAGTTCCATTTTCCCAGAACTCGTCATCATCGTCAACGGTCAGGTAATCGATGGTGATGCTGGGATCGATGGATGTCTCAGAGTGCATCAGCATGGCATTAACCGCCAGGTTACCGATGATGTCTCTATATGTGAACGGATAGGTAATGGCTAACTCGTTGCGCGTATCCCAGACACAACCGGAGAGAAGCTGGCCGCAATAATGGATCTCGCCGGAACACGGATATTGAAAAGTGTTATCACCGGTTCTCATGTATTCGTTGCAGTTGCCGTAGAACCCGTAGGCCAGGCCGGGATCATCGGTGATCAGGATACCCATCACATCACTCATACCCTCGCCATAGGCGCCCTGCCCGCTGCCGGCAAGATAAACGAGATGGTGGCCATATTCATGATGGACAATTGTCGAAAAAGCGGTGTTGGGGCAGCCGCCCCCGGAGGTGAAGAAGTTTATGGAGCTGTAATCGTAGTATGCGTTACAGTTATCGTTCAAGTTGACGTTGACCGTCCATTCGTGCTGACTGGGAATTGTCGGATATGCAGGATTATATGTTAATGTATAATCGCGAACCACATTGGCATGGTAATATGCGTTGACCTCGGCTCTATTATACTCGCTGGTGTTGGCCTCGTTGTGTATGAAATTAGCCGGCCCCGGGGGGGTCACCGACTGAGGGAGCTGGGCATCGCCGCCGGCTTGATTGTAAACCCTGAACCAATCTCCACGGATGTTTGAAATCACGGTAACCGGTGAACTGCCGCCATGCGGAATTACAAAATCGCCGTTCACGTCGGCAAACGCTGTATTGCCGCCGCTGATGTATACTCTGGAATAGGGGAGAGGCGTTATAACCTCCGGATCGCAAATGTCCGCCCTATTACCCTCGGTAGCCATACCGCTGACATTGCCGGTGATATCGATTTCGATAATCATGTTTTCAGAATAGACGATCTCACCCGACTGGGCATCGACCAATAACAGCCATTTCTCGTACTCCGCTGTGGCCGGCATCCCGTTGTCGGCGATAATCTCCATAGTCAACACGGGTTCCACAATCATGTCATCGATACCGGCCCAGATAACCAGTCGCGGCTCGGTGAAGTTTACCAGGCTGGAGGAAAAAGACCTGGCCGCGTTTTCGGCCAGCGCTGAGTTTACTGCTATTCCTGAAGGCACTGTGAAATCCCCCAGATCTCTCAGGGCAGAGGCGGCCAGAACCAACGGGTAGCCTGAGTTATTGCGAACCAGCAGGCGTAGATCCGCCCTGTATACAGGAGTCCCATCTTTGAATTGTGAATAGTAGACTAACGTGAATTTATATTCCCCCATTGTGCGATCATACATAACGGGTTGGGTGTGGCGTCCGTCAAAGAGTATACTCACGGGACGCAAATCATCAGGTGCAACTCCGAGAGCCAGTGAATGACTGATTCTGAACTGTTCAGCGGCTTCCTCCGCGCTGCCGCCCGAGCTGAAAGGTTTACCATAGATACGAGTAATTCGCTCCCCCTCCTGATAAAACCTTGACTGGTGGTAGAGCTAATCCGCCAGGGATA
>CBDVBL010000144.1:0-5895 GCA_965372205.1 uncultured bacterium | reverse complement strand
ATAACCTCCGGCGGTTTTATGGTACAGCCGGATGACGCCAACATTATAACTGCGATGGCAGCGATTATTCTCAATACCATGGATTCTCCTTTATGGTGTTTACGATTGTATTCAAAGGTATCCTCCCATATTCCACGGGCATAGGTACTCTCAAAAGCGGGATAACATCGGCGAAAAACGGCTGATTCATAAATAGCCTCGGATACATGGCGCCATGTTTGATTTCAAAAGAAAATCTCGTTGGGCTGTAACTCATATCAACTATACCCAGCAATTTCTTATTAAGAAGGTTCCGAGTCTGGGCTACTCCCGGATTCTGATTCTCCGGGTCTATAACGTCCAGAACTCGATTCACCACCTTCGGCCCCATCTCCGATATATGTAACATCCCCTCAATTGAGTAATCTTCGCCCGGCGCTATTATTCCCCGCCCCCGGAAGGCGGCATCAGCCGTGAAATTGGCCTTGCTTTTATATGGACCGAAACCGTAAACAAGCTGGTTGAAATCCAGCGAGGCCATTTCGAGACTGATATCATATTCCAACTTCCTATAATCAGGATATTCCCGCATCAGATTGACATTCTGTAAATCGACTTCGAATCGACCGATAAAATCTCCGCCGAGCAGATCGCCCGAAAAATAAGGAATTTCCAGAATTCCATCTTTAAAAGAGATATCTCCCTCGATATCGGTAGCGGAAACGGGACCCACGGCGATCATTCCTATGTCGACATTCCCGAAACCCGTCGCCTCTTTATCCGTTAACCTGATCCGCCTGTAGGCAGAGTGAGCCAGCGACGATTTTTCTTTATTGCCTATCAATAGAGAATCATCAAGGTTGATGGAGCCGGAAAACGGTATTCGACCATTGACAGCATCACAATAAAACATATCAACGCCGCTCAGCGTCATATCAGCGAGCGATGCATCGCCCGAAAATTTAAAAATATTTCCTTTTTGCTCAGCAACCATATTGATTGTCAGGTCGCCTCCCATTGAAATCACGCTGTTTAGCGCAACAGATTCATCGGAATGGAAATCCACCCGCAAAGTAAAATTCGAGAATGGAATATCTCCCGCAAATCCGAAATCCCCGGCGGCGTAAAGCGAGCTATTGAGCGATGGTACCTGCGCCGCAAAATTGGTCAGTCGCCACGTGGTATCGGACGATGAAATCATCTCCCCCCGGAAATTTACATCGGGAAAAGACAGGTCTGAATAATCTTCCGCATATAACTCGCCTATATCTCCGCTAAACGTGATTCCCACCCCCCTCTCCGTGATCTCCACCTCCGATATGCTCACCAGTTGAAATAGCAGGCTCTGAAAATCCTCGATTAGAAGATCTGTTGAGCGAATGGAGAGTTCCGATTTCCCTGCGATCGAAACACTATCGCGGGGGCTGGTCAGACGACCTGTCAGGCCGCTCCAGCCGGATATATCGACTCCGCCGATTGCCGCCGCGAGGGACGGAGGGAAATAACCCGGCAGAAGCGAATTGTCTATGTCCATGTCAAATGTCAATACCAGGCTGTCCCCCGCAACTTTCCGAATAGGATAAGATGCATTACCGCTGCCTGAAATCAAGGACCCCAGCTTATAGACGACAGAGGAACTTATCAAATCGTTCCTTATGAGCGTGGTCGATGTAATCTCGATATCCTGGTCGCCCAGATGCATAGTATCGCCCTGCACGACAATGTCAATATCTTCAGCCCGGGCTTTGAGTTTCGCCGTCAATGAGTCCAATACGCCGGCAAGATCGACCTTCAGATCAAACAGACCGAATACCGTTGTATCCTGTTGACCTGCCGCCCGGGATGATACCTCTGCTAAGTTTACATTGGAGATCGTTAATTCTCCGATGACTTTAGAATTCTCACTGAACGCCGATAGATCGATCTCTCCCCCGAGGAATTCTTTTATATCCGATGTAATATTGAGAAAATAATCCGATTCGGATATCTCAGCTTCAACGGCGGCTGAGATACCCTCGAGTAGAAAGGATGAACCGTCGGGAGTCGATCCGCTGACAGATCTGACAGAGAGCGAGCTGCCGAAAATTATCTCATCCAGATCACCATCGGAAAATATTAAACCGTTAATTCCGGCTATTTTCAGTCCATCGCCGAAATCAAAACCCAGCTCTGAAATATCGAGTGTGAAATCATATCCAATTCCCCCCGGCGAGTAGGTGAATTCGCCTTCTTGTAGCGTGATCGTTCCACGAGATTCCATTGGTAGGCCGAGTCGATTCGCCAATCCTTCAAACTGCGAAAATTCCCATTCAGTCGAATCCGCTTCGAGCCGGATTTTCGGTTGATCTCCGAATTCCAATTGACCCCTCAAAGTTGCAAGCTGTGCATTATTTAGATTGATGCCAAACTTTTCTATTTTGACATGTCGTTGATTCAGGTCCATCGTGGCATCGGCGCTAACATCGATCTTTCCAATATTATAGCTATCCGTGGTACTTATGGTGATGTCGTCCAAACTAAAAACAATATTCTGTGGGGATCTATCGAGATTGGAAATAGAACCCTGCACGGAAAAATCAAACACTCCGCTGATATCGAGGCTATCCGTTATGTAATGGATTACACCCGCCCGGCCTTTAATATTATAGGTCAACGCAAGATCATCGATCCCCCCATAATGGCCCTCAGCCATCGAAATGCTTAACACCAACTCCCCTTCGGGTCCCGATATTACAAAGCCGTTTACCGCGCAGGTATCGATGGCTATTCTTATCGGTAGCGAAGACCAGGCATCTGATTCCTCGTCAACCGATTCGACGGTATCGAATTGGGGAACCTCGGCATATTTAAGAAAACCCCCGTCAATAATGACTTGTCTGATCAAGAATTCTCCTGAAAGCATGGCCGCCGGATCGATTTTCAAATAGAATCTTTCAAGACCGAACCAGGATGAATCGGATTCATTGGCGGTTACCCGTATATCCTCCACATTCACTTCGAGCCAACCTGAGATCTCAAACGAACCGATTCTTGCGCGGCTGCTGAGATTTTCGCCGATGCGGTCCTCCAGCATGGATTTTATTCGTGCATCCGTAAAGTAAAGCCTTGAAGCCGTTATCAGGAAAAGCAGAAAAAGCACCAATCCCGACACCAACAATGCCGATATTTTCAGGACCCGCCTCATAGTGAAAATGTATTCAAAATAAATCTATCTTGTCTATAAAAAAAGACCCCGCATCCGAAGCGAGGTCTAAGAATGATCGTCAGACTGCAATTACTTGACTGCGTCCTTAAGAGCTTTACCGGCTTTGAATTTCGGCACTTTGGCGGCAGGTATTCTGATCTCAGCGCCTGTTTGAGGATTGCGACCGAGGCGAGCTTTCCTCTTCGTTATGCCAAACGAGCCGAATCCGACAAAGGTCACCTTGTTACCTTTTTTCAGGCTCTTGGTGATGTTTGTAATCATCGATTTCATCGCCCGCGTCGCCTGAGCTTTTGTGATTCCGGCCTCCTCCGCCATCTTTTCGATCATCTGTTCTTTCGTCATAGCTCCCTCTTGGTTAACGGTTCATACTGCCTTCAATTCAGCTTTCTATTACAGCCGTCGATTCCTGTCAACCCTTTTTTGGCGCGGATTCAGCAAATTTCGCAATTATAATGTCCGCCGCGGCAAAGGCGGATCAACGGTATCCTCCTCTTACACCACCCTCGGATTTCTCGATCTTTATATCAGGAAGCGACTTAATATTAATTCGAATATAGTAGCCGGCAATCCGTCCCGACGGTATCCAGGTAAAGATTCCCTCCCAGCAATGTAAGTCACGCGATATATCCATTGACTGTGAGGCTATCCGTTTGTCTTTTACATCATATTGACAATTATAGGAAATCTTCCATCCCGACGTGGGTTGCATCTGCAGCCCGAGATTCAGCCACTGCGTCTTTGTGGTACCGGCTATTCCCTTCGAAATCTGATATCTGTGCTTAAGAGTAAAATCCATCCCGACTCCGGAAAAACCTGTCGCTGCTGGTTTCCTTCCCCCGGGAAGTCCCTCCCGCGATCTCTGACCCGAAGGAGAATCTTTATCCTGATCTTCATCTTGTTTCCCGGGCCTGTATCCCCCCCTTATCGATGTACTGATTGAGGAGCTCTTCAACCGTGGATTCGTCAGTGGCCGTCTGGAATCGTCAAAGTTGTAAAAGGAATATGAGGCATTGTAATCGAGAGCGACGTAGGGTATGGCGGCGGTACGAATTGAACTCGCCAGATCTCCTATTTTTTTCTCTTCCGCGGCGAAATTATAACTGCCCGAGACATTCATCGTAAACAGGTCGATTTTCTTCTCATTATCGCCGGAGATATATTTGGCCTGAAATAGATTTCCCAGAGAATAGGACAAAGATTTTGACCTTCTGGAGCTGGTTCCCACGCCGGTATAACTGCGATATTCCTCGTTTTCCTCTATCTCCGGTGTAAACCGATAGGACACCGATGGGGTTATTACATGGCGGAGGCCGGCGACTCCCAGTACGTTCGGATAAACAGTCCCGTAAACGCTGCTTTTGGTAGATACATTCAGATTGTAGGTTTTCCTGGTAAATAATCTGTCGGTTTCCAGGTTCAAGCTGTCCACCCCGGGATTCCATTCGACATGATATATCGTATGCGTCAAATTTATCCCCGGATTGACGGTCAATATACCCAGGAGCTTCTGGGGACTCGATAAAGACGATGTTGTATGAACAGTCTGATGCTCTTTCCAGTAATCGGTGTTCTGCGATCGCTGTCTGAAATTCTTTCCCGTAGATCTGATAGAAAAATATATGGAATGATAAAATCGCTTCTTGATTTCTTCAAGTTCCTCCCACGGTTTCACCCTTTTTTTAGCAGAGGATTTACGCGGCTCGGCGAAAACAGGAAGGGACGATCTGGAGAATGTTATCGACGGTAGAAGCTGCCGTTTGACGTCGGTATCCAGATTCCAAGTCTGGTCGGCTGCTATGACAAGTGATGACGATTTCCATTTCTTGGTCAGGTTGGCGTTGGAGCGCACCGTTCGGTCGAGTCGCTCCTCGGCATCGTATTCGTTATCCTCTATATAACTCTTATCGGAAACGAAGCTGCCGGAGGCGGCCAGATTCATAGTCGGAGATAAGGTTTGTCGATGTGCGAAATTTATCCTCCATCGCGTTCTTAAGCTTCTCTTATAATCGACCCAGTCCGTCTCACGAGCAAAATTCATGCCTACTGAACCATTGAGCCTGTAACGGAGAGAGTATCGTACATTAGTGTTTAAGATAGTCCTGACGTTCTCATAAAAATCCAGGCTGGTCGCCAGATCCCAGTATTCCGATGCCGCCCAATAGTAACCTAAATTCCGTATGAACCTCTCCCCTCGCTCGAAATTACCGATTTCGAATGTCAGGAAGCCGGAATGACGCCCTTTCCTGATGGGGAAGACATAATACGGCAGGGCAAATACGGGGAGATCTCCGATATAGAGGATTACCGGCTTAGCGACTACTTTATCCTTGCCGATCATTTTCATCCGATCGCTGTGAAAATGATAATGAGCATGCTCGGGATTATCGCAGGAGGTATAATTCCCCTGCGAAACAAATAAGACATCGTCGGATACCTGCCTGATCTTTTGGCCCCTGTAAAAACCTTCTTCATACTTGGTGCGTGCAAGAGTTACCAGGCCTTTTTTCGTATCCATGTTGTAGGTCATCCTTCGACCCTCCATTCTCTCATTACCCTGGAGTAGAACTGGAGTGTCGATCTCGTCCTCTGTGGAATCTGCAATTATGCCCCTTGCCGAAAGAATTCTGGTATCGATACCATATCTGATATCGCCGGCGTTCAGGATCATATCCTGATAAAAAAGCATATTTTGTAGTAGTTTTTTGTTGTAC
>CBDVBL010000143.1:0-5956 GCA_965372205.1 uncultured bacterium | reverse complement strand
CCATTTCCTGGATCGCGAGCTCGATGCGGTCGGTGACCTCGAGTTCCACCTCTTCCGGGCTGGCGCCGGGGTAGAGCGTCGTAACCACCGCAACCTTGATCGTGAACTCCGGATCCTCGAGCTGGCCCAACGTAAAGAAGCTGGCGCCGCCAGCGACGAGGAGCAACAGGACGGCGAAATAGGAAACCGCCCGGTTCTCGATGGCGAGCTTGGCGAGATTCATTGCGGCGCCATCCTATTATTCCAGGATTCGGAGTTTGACGCCGAGTGGGAGGACGTTAACCAGTTTAGAATCGGCGCCGAGTATATTATGGACGCCGGCTTCGCAGATATTCCTGTTCGAGCAGGTTTCAGGAATGAACCGTCAGTAAGTAAGGAAGTGATAAGTTGGGTGTACGGTGTAGAAACCGAAGGGGACCAGATTGAAGCGAACATTTTGACTTTCGGTACGGGTCTTCATTTTGAAAAGATCTGGCTTGATGTTGCTTATCAGATGGGAAACAGTTCGTATTACCGCGCCTCGCTTTACGAAACCCTGGAGATTTTCAAGATCGAACGGGATTACAGCCGGCTGTTCATCTCTGCCGGTATGTATTTCTGATTATTCTGATTTGAATTATCGGGCGAGCCCTGGATCTTAACATGATTACCAGGGCTCGCCTTTTTCATAGGAGATTGAAAGGAAGTTACGAGCTAAATATTGCTTGCCGATTCGACGATATAATTGTAGATTACATAGCCAGATTTAAAGTAGAAATTGAGCGATAAGGAGCGGTTAGAATGAGTCCGGCCAGAAGAATTACGAAAAAACAGATTAAGGAAGACAAGCTTGTCACCACGGTCTTCAAGGCCAGCGAGTACATTCAGAAAAACCGGACTCGTTTTGTGATTAGCGGGGTAGCGGTGACGGTTGTTTTTATTGCCGTGGTGCTTATGATGTGGAGTGCGGATCGCAAGAAAAACGAGGCCGCAGCTATTCTTGCCAGGGCGCACCTGGCTTTTGATTCGGGCCAGATGGAGGACGCCGTTGCCGATTTAAAAAACCTAAGCGATAACTATTCCGGGACGGAGCCCGCGGCGCAGGCAACCTTTATTCTGGCCAACCGCAGTTTTCAACAGAAAAATTACGTTGAGGCCAAAAGCTATTATGACAGGGTCATTGCGAAATATGATAAAGACAGGATGGTGCTATCGAGCGCGGTCGCCGGAGCCGCCGCCTGCATGGAGATCGACGGCAACAGGCTCGAGGCTGCCAGGCTTTATATGGAGGCCGCCAGGATATTTCCCGATGAACTCTGGGCGCCTCATCACCTGCTGCGGGCCGGTATAAATTTCGTAGCGGGGGGGGATACGAGTTCGGCCAGAATGGCCTACAGCGAGGTTGATAGTTCCTATGGGGGGTCCATGCAGGCCAACAAAGCCCGCCGATCCCTGGCGGAAATCAATTATTGACGACAACCATCGTAACTATCGAGTCAGGCTCTTAAACCGGTGCTAAAATTAGCGTTTCTCTGGCATCAGCATCAACCCTTTTATAAAGATCTTACTACAGGCTATTATCATATGCCCTGGGTCAGACTTCATGGCGTCAAGGATTATCTCGACATGGTCCAGATCCTGAAAGATTTTCCACGCATAAAACAGACGTTTAATATGGTTCCATCGTTGCTGGAGCAACTGGACGACTACGCCAGAGGAGTGGCTTCCGATCCGCATCTCGAGCTAAGCTTGAAAAAGACATCGGACCTGACAGACGAAGATAAGCTAAGAATTCTTGATCTGCATTTTCAGGCCAACTACGATAACATGATCTACCCGAACCGCAGATTTAACCAGCTGTTCACCGACCGGAGAACGGCTATGGACAGCTGGAAGGAGAGCGATTGGCGCGACCTGCAATGCCTATCTAACCTGGTATGGATCGATCCGATATTCAAGAAAGGCGGCAGGCTTTCTGAGTTATCTGAAAAAGGGGAGGGGTACACCGAAGACGAAAAACAGGAAATCATATCCGGACAACAGAGGATAATCGGGAGGATAATCCCGGAGTTGAAAGAAATGATGGAGGCGGGGCAGATCGAGATCTCCACCAGCCCCTATTTTCACCCCATAATGCCATTGCTGTATGACTCCTGCATTGCAGAGGTCGCCATGCCCGATGTCGAGTTGCCGCAAAAGAGATTTCAGCATCCGGAGGACGTGCACAAACAGGTGGCCATGGCCATCGATTTATACGCCCAGCTCTTCGGAAAGCTGCCCGGCGGTATGTGGCCGTCGGAGGGATCGGTCTCCGAGGATATCATCCCCATATTAACTGAACATGGTATCCGGTGGATCGCTACGGATGAGGAGATCCTGGCCTGCAGCCTTAGTAGTCCGGGGGAGACCGCCAACGTCGATAAGCTGATAGCATCCGGAGATTTGTACAGAAGTTATTGTTTCAGCGGGGGAGGCGCAGCGATTACGATCTTTTTCCGCGATCATATGCTATCTGATAATATCGGATTCGTTTATTCCCGGTGGGATGCCGAAAGAGCCGCGGATGATTTTTTTAACAGGTTAGATGCAATTCACCGGAATCTTATCTCTAAAAAGATAAAGGACCCGATCATATCGGTGATTCTCGACGGCGAAAATACCTGGGAATATTATCCGAACGATGGTCATGATTTCTTAAACGCATTATACACGAAGATCTCCAAAGCTGATTGGCTGGAGACGACGACCTTCAGCCAGTATCTCTCCGACGAACCGGAGTCCGCGAGGCTCGAGAAAATCCATCCGGGCAGCTGGATCAATCACAATTTCGGCATCTGGATCGGACACCGGGAAGACAATAAAGCCTGGGACTTACTCTCGAATGCCAGGGAAGATCTTTCGAATTTCCAGAGATCCAATCCGGAGTTCGATAAGGAAAAGCTCCAGAGGGCCTGGAGGGAAATCTATATAGCAGAGGGCTCCGATTGGTGCTGGTGGTTCGGCGACGATCATGTGGGGCCGAATAATGACGATTTCGATCGCCTGTTCAGATCCCATCTGGCCAATGTTTATAAACTCACCGACCAAGAGCCGCCGGTCGACCTCCTGGAGCCGGTGCGCTCCAGATATGCTCCCGAAGACTTAACCGCCCCGATCGAATATATATCTCCGACTATAGACGGCAAGTTAACCCATTACTTTGAATGGCAACAGGCCGGTTTTCTGAATTGCTTGAAATCCGGTTCAACCATGCATCGATCAGAGACAGTAATATCCGGCGTCTGGTTCGGTTTCGACCAGCACAATCTATACCTGCGCATTGATAAAACTACCGGTGTAAGTAATGACAGATTTGGCCGCTTTACCTTTGACATCGAATTTTTGAAGCCCAGAGAGGGGAGGCTGTCCATAACAGGCTCTCAGGCCGATATGAGGCTTGGTGACAGGGAAATTCACGGTCTCAATCATCAGTTCAAGGAGATATTGGAGATCTCTATCCCGCTCACTGGGTTCAATTTAAGGCAGGATGAGATAATCTCTCTGAGGGTCGAAGTCAAAGAGAATGGCAGGCTATTAGAGGTATGGCCTGTGTCTGAGGCTATACGGATTGAATTGCCAAGACCCGGGTCCGCCCAGATCCCATGGATAATTTAGCGAGTAATTGGATTCTATGGGGATGCAAGATATACGGATTGCGACGTCCTATAAGGTATATTATGTAAACTCGCCATCGGCAATATCTTCCCTCACCGGCATCTCATGCCCTATTTCGCCACTATATTCAGTAACTTGCCCGGTATGAATATCTTCTTTAATATCCGTTTGTCGTTCAGATGGCGGGATATTTTTTCATCTTGTATGGCCATATTGGTAAAATCGTCCTCATTAACGTCTTTCGGTACAATAAAGCTGCCGCGAAGCTTCCCATTGATCTGAACCACCATTGTAATGGAATCCAGACGTAGAGCTGATTGATCGTATGAAGGCCAATTTTGATCGAATATGCTGGGATTACCGCCGACAGCCTGCCATAACTCCTCGGCGAGATGCGGCGCCATGGGTGCAAGGATCAAGATAAGTTGCTTCATGCTGAAATAGAATAGTTCACCGGAAGGCTTATTATCGTCCTCATGAACTTTGTAAAGGTCGTTTACAAGCTCCATCAGAGCGGCGATGGCAGTATTGAATTCTAATGAATCAATATCGTCGGTCACGCGACTGATCGTGAGGTTCAAGCGATAGTTTAAGGTCGGATCTTTGTCTGTTATATCGGAATAAGATAAAGAAATACGATTCTTGATTCCATCAGCGTGTTGAAGTATCAATCGATATACGCGAGCCAGGAATCTGGCTACCCCGTTAATGCCGGAATCATCCCAATCGCCTCCATGCTTATAAGAGCCCATGAACATAAGATACATTCGAAGAGTATCCGAGCCGTATGGTCCGAGGAAAGAATCGGGATTGATCACGTTTTCTCCCCTGGATTTCGAGATTTTAGCTCCCCTGTTGGTTATGATTCCTTGATGGCGGAGTTTTGGAAACGGCTCATCGAAGGCAATCAACTTAATATCGTGCAAGAACATACAGAAAAAGCGGGCATACATGAGGTGCATCACAGCATGCTCTGCCCCGCCTATATACATATCCACCGGAAGCCATTTTTCAACCAGTTCTGGATTCCAGGGGCCTTTTTTGTATTCGGGATCGACATATCGCAGGAAATACCACGAGGAATCAACAAAAGTATCCATGGTATCCGTCTCACGTTCGGCCTCTCCCCCACATTTTGGGCATTTCGTATTTAAGAATTCGGTTACTTTTGCCAATGGCGATTTTCCATCATCAGCGGGTTTGAAATCTTCGATTTCCGGCAGCAATATCGGCAGGTCTTCTTCGGGGACCGCGACGTCGCCACATTTATGACAGCGGATAATGGGAATCGGCGTACCCCAATATCTCTGACGTGAGATAAGCCAATCTCTGAGCTTGAATGTGATTTCAAAGTTCCCAGTTCCACTTCTCTTGAGTTTCTCAGTTATACTTTTAGCGCCTTCCTCGGAACTCAGATTGTCGAATTCGCCCGAATTAACCATAACTCCGTAATCGACATAAGCCCCGGAGCCGAGATCGGCTTCCGTGTCGCTGGCAGGTTTAATCACCTGCGTGATTTCTAAATCAAACTTATTTGCGAATTCCCAGTCCCGTTGGTCATGCCCGGGAACCGCCATAACGGCTCCGGTGCCGTAGGATAGCAATACATAATCTGCGATCCAGATCGGGACCCGGTTAGTGTTAATCGGGTTTACGCAATAGCTCCCTGTAAAGACACCGGTTTTCTCCTTGGTGGTAGACAGCCTCTCAATTTCTGAGAGGCTCCGGCTCTGCTGGATATATGAATGGACGCCTTTCTTTTGCTCTGGCGTGGTGAATCTCTCCACCAACGGGTGTTCCGGGGCCAAAACCAGGTAGGTTACGCCGAACAGGGTATCGGCGCGAGTTGTAAATACGGGGATCTTCTCCCCCGTCTTTTCTTCTGTAAAAATGATCTCGCTTCCCTCGGATCGGCCGATCCAATTTCTCTGCATGCCAATAGTCTTATCGGGCCAATCGAGCTTATCGAGTCCGGCCAGCAAGCGGTCGGCGTATTCTGTTATTTTTAAAAACCATTGCTTCAGATTTCGCCTGGTAACCCGGGATTCGCATCGCTCGCATCTGCCATCGATAACCTGCTCATTGGCCAGCACAGTCTTGCAGGAAGGGCACCAGTTAACCGGGGCTTCTTTGCGGACCGCCATGCCGCGATCGAAGAATTTCAAGAAGAGCCATTGGGTCCACTTATAATAGTCCGGAAGGCAGGATGTAACCTCTCTGCTCCAATCGTAGCCGCACCCCCACTGGTGCAGTTGTTCCTTCATCCTCTTTATATTTTTCAGGCTCCATTTCTTGGGATGGACGTTTGACCGGATTGCGGCAT
>CBDVBL010000142.1:0-5963 GCA_965372205.1 uncultured bacterium | reverse complement strand
GGCAGGCTGTATCTTATGACAGTCGCTGCATTGAAAGGATTGGGATAGTTCTGATCCATAGAGAAAATAATTGGCAGAGCACTGTAATCTTCAATATCTGTTTGGTCAGCGGCTAATTTTATAAGATATACATCCTGTGCCCCCTCTCCGAATGAAAATGTGTATCCTGCAATGATATATCCACCGTCCGAGGTCTGCTGAACTGAAAAACCCCCATCACTATCAGGTCCTCCATAAGTGCTTGTCCAGAGGCTGTCACCGTTGGCATCTGTCCTTATAATGTAGACATCAAAATCACCTTCGCCAAACGAATAGGTATATCCTGAAATGATGTATCCTTCATCGGAAACCTGTTGAACTGACGCAGCAAAGTCATGATTCGTTCCTCCATATGTCTTTGTCCAGAGCGTATCCCCACTTGAATTTGCCTTAATAATGTAGACATCCTTCTCGCCTTCACCGAATGAGTTCGTCCCTCCGGCAATGATGTATCCGCCATCAGTGGTCTGCTGAACTGAGCTTGCACTTTCAGATGATGTCCCTCCATAAGTTCTGGTCCATAGCGTATCACCATTCGAATCTGCCTTTATAAGGTATATATCCTGTTCACCTTCGCCGAACGAATATGTGTATCCTGCAATGATGTATCCACCATCTGAGGTTTGTTGAACTGATAAACCACCATCATGGTCTAACCCTCCACATGTCTGTGTCCAAAGACTTTCACCGCTGGCATCTGTCTTTATAATGTAGACATCCCTCCTTCCTTCGCCGAACGAATCTGCATATCCTGCAATGATGTATCCACCATCAGTGGTCTGCTGAACTGACCGGCCACCCTCAGAACCTGATCCCCCGTAAGTTCTCGTCCAGAGGGTATCGCCGTCGGTATCTGTCTTCATAATATAGACATCAAAATCACCATCACCGAACGAATCGGCATATCCTGCAATGATGTATCCACCGTCCGAGGTCTGCCTGACTGAAAAGCCCCCGTAACTACCGGATCCTCCATAAGTCTTTGTCCAGAGACTATCGCCACCGGCATCCGTCCTTACAAGGTAAAGATCGCTCCCACCCGGTCCGAATGCGGAAGCAACCCCGGCAATTATGTATCCCCCGTCCGAAGTTTGCTGAACCGAGCTCCCAAAATCATCATCCACTCCCCCATATGTCCTTGTCCACAGCGTATCAGGTGCCTGAGCGTAGGCCGTGGCAAAAAAGCCAACCAGAGATGCTACTAACAAAGTAAGATAGATACTTTTCATGACAAACACCTATTTCAAAAGTATTAACTTAATAATTTCGGAACGCTCTTCGATCTCCAACCGGGCCAAGTAGATGCCGGACGGGAAATCTGTAGCATCCCAGGTGACAGTATGTTCCCCTGCCTGTTTATTGCCTTTCGTTAAGACAGCCACACGCTGGCCGAGAAGATTATAGACCGAAAGCGTCACATAACTGTTTTCAGGCAAGCTGTATCTTATGACAGTCGCTGCATTGAAAGGATTGGGATAGTTGGCGTACAATTCAAGCTTCGTTCCAATGTGCGAAGGATTGTTATCTTCGATTCCAACCGGTATCTCTCCCAGATCCGTTAAAGCCTGCCGCGCAGCGACAGTAGCCGGTTCCTGTTGAATGAAATAGAGAGGCACATCGAACACGACAAGCTGCAGATCATCGCCAAGATATCTCAAAGCGACCGGCTCCCCATGCAACCGGAATTCCTCACCCAGAAAAGATTCGTAAACGTATAGCGGCTCGGTTAACGGTTCATCCACCAATGGGCTGAGAAAAGCCTCCATTTTCAGCAAGCGGTGGTCAAAGATCGGCACCTTGGCGCTATCGATCAACAGATCGGGGTAGATTGAAGGCATTAAGGACGGGGCGCTGATAAAATCATGATTGGAAGAATGCGAGACACCCAGGGAATCCACCTTAAGGTATTCTCTGAAAAAGCTGCCGGGAGGAAAGACGACAAAATCGGATGTGACCCCTGCCAGGGAATATGAGAGGTTCCATCCACTCAGAAAGAGACGGCCGCCATTATCCAGATATTTGCGTAATGCAGTCGTATCCTGCTGAAGCGGGACATTAAGCCTGTCACAATGCATTACTGCAACGGAAAAGGGAGCCAGGTGAGCGTCGCTAAACCGCATTCCGGCAGAGCTACTGTCGACAATATCCCAGTATCCGCCGATGTTAAAACCACTGAAAATCGTATCGTAGTAGTCATCAACCTCATCGTCGGTAGGCTGTAACGGACCGCCGGAACCATCCAGTGTCCCATCAACGATGATGATTCCGCTGTCGTGCGTCGGGAGTTGTCCGAAAGCGGAATTGGAAAAACCGCTTTCATTCTGATCAGCATCTATTGCAGTGACGTAATATGTATACAGGATATGAGGCGAAACCGTATCATCGTACCAACCGGACGCAGGGTGTGGAACGGTGTATATAAGCTCGGGATCACCCGGGCCGGCTTCTTTCCGATAGATGCCGTAGCTTTCTATATCAAGCTCATTGTTGGGCACCCAATCGAGTTGTATTCCATTCTCCTCCGAGGTGGCGTCCAGGTCCTCCGGAGCGAGAGGCATACTTAACGGTATGAATGAAATCTCCTCGGAGAATACGCTTTCGTTTTCATCGGTATCATATGCCGATATGCTGAGATATACCGTCTGACCCTCGACCAGGCCCGATAGAGCATATTCGTTTTCGTCTCCCGCATCGACAATATCCGAATAAAACAGCTCGCCCTCAGGGCGAACAGCTACCCGATAGCCCGCGAAATCGGGCTCTGATTGTTCGGCAGGCCAGGAAAGAATGACACTCGAGCCATCTCCGACATTGCTCGTTTCGAGTCCTCCGGGCGTTTCAGGGGCAAGTGCGAGACTTGCTATGCCTGCTATATTTATTTTGGCAATGTTTGCCATATATCCGGCGTTTGTATTCATATCAGATATTATATCGAATTCATTATGCTGCCTGCCGTTGCTGCCGCTTCCGTCGCCGTTTTCATGCGCTTCGGTAAATCGCACAGCGGCGTATCCGCGATTGTCAAAGGGTACGTGGTCACCTGAGCGGCCGGGACGATCCCGCGCCGGGATCAGATTTATGGTGAAATCCGGGACATATTCCAACGCCCTGAGCTTCATGTATCGGGAAAGCTGGCGGGATATGCCGGTAACCGGCGTACCCGAAAAATGCCGAACTGAGGTGCTATCGATAATCACCGAATCCCCTGGAGGGCATGAGGGATTCTCACATCCCTCAATATTCCCCACAACGTCATTTGTTATCGCGGCACCGATATCCATACCCTGGTCGACTGCCCATTGGGCATAGGCGGTACTCCCGTAAAGTCCCTGATCCTCCCCGGTCACAATCATAATATCGACGGTGGATTCGAATTGATATTGGCTCATGACCCGTGCCACTTCCATGGCGATCACGGTCCCGCTGCCATCGTCGTTGGCCGACGGTGCAAAAGAAACGGCATCGCATACGTTTATCGTTCTCCCGTCCATATGCCCCATGACAACAAAGTGCCTCTCCGGCGTCGTAGCCCCCGGTAATGTGGCCATGACGTTGCGATGTTCCCCGGAGACGCCGCAAACAGTTGCGTTGAACGTAAAATAATCCGGTTCGAGCATAAAGGCATCGGGATCATCTCGATATTCCTCGAATTGTTGGTAAATCCATCTCCTGGCCGCTCCAACACCGGTATCGGGAGAGAGGGTATCCGAATTTGTATGGCGGGTGTAGAAACCGACAACTTCCTCAACGTTGGAGATCATAATTTCCGGCGATACCGAATCGACCATCTCCTGTATGGTTGGATTTAGGACAAGCCTGCTTGAAAACGGCCAGGATTTCGTTTCGGCGGTGTTCGTAATGGGGTCTTGAGCCAGACCTTTTATCGCCACAAAAACTACAAATACCAATGATAGAAGCGTAAATCCAATCAAAATATCCTTAACGGTTTTCACGGCAACATCCTTTTTTTTTATGATCTCCGTTTACGTGCTGTTATTCAACAACCTGTAAATTTATTAAGAGTTAAACATGAATTCGTACTCTTATTAAATTTAACCGGTAATGCAGAAAAAGCAAGGGCTTTTGACTCTGATATGCGGTCATAATTAATTATGACACGCAGGAGCCTGCGATTGGACAGGACGGCATCCTGCCCCTGGAGATAAAAATAGTAGCTCAGCGGTCACAAGAGAAGGCAGGCCGTGTCAAAACCTCTTCTGGTAAGAATGGCAATAAGGCTGCCCATTCTTCTTTAGATAATAATCCTGATGGTAATCTTCCGCTTTCCAGAATGGACCGGCGGCGATTACTTCCGTGACGACTTTATAACCGTTGTCTTTCAATATCTCGATCAGCTTTTCGGCCGTTTCTTTCTGATGATCATTATTATAAAATACGGCCGATCGGTATTGTTCTCCGATATCCGGTCCCTGGCGATCAATCTGGGTGGGATCGTGTATTTCGAAAAAGACCCTGGCCAAATCTTCATATGATGTTAATTCGGTGTTATACACAACCTCGATGGCCTCCGCGTGGCCGGTTTCGCCGCTGCAGATCTCGGAATAAGTTGGATTTTCTTTATTACCGCCAATATACCCAACCGTGGTCGATACCACTCCTCTGGCATTCTGGAAATAATGCTCGACGCCCCAAAAACAGCCGCCGGCAAAATAGGCCGTCTCATATTCTCTGGTTTTATCGACCGGCACGAAATTCATGGAGATTGAATTAACGCAATGCCTTATATTCTTATCAGTAAGACCCTCGCCGACAAAAACATGTCCGAGATGGGCCCCACAATTGTTGCACAGGATTTCTGTTCGTGTTCCGTCAGCATCAGGCAGTCGCTTAACTGCGTCGGGGATTTCATCGTCGAAACTCGGCCAGCCGCAATGCGAATCGAATTTATCTACTGATTTATAAAGCGGGGCATCGCATCTCTTACAAACATAATTCCCTTTTTCCCGGTGATCATAATATATGCCGGTATAAGGTCGTTCTGTCCCTTTGTGAATGATGACGGTCTCTTCCTCGGGTGTTAACTTATTGTAATTCATACTATTATCTCCGGCAATAGTCGTTGAGAAAAAAAATGCCGCCAGAATGATCAGTATCCCCATTACCTTTGTCCCATAATCAGTTAATTTCGACACCGCCCCCCGAAAAGCTCAGCTGAGCAAATCACACTCGCCTATAATTAATTCGCTTCGCGGCCGGTTTGTTCCCCGGTGAATCACGACTGATGAATCTCCCTTCTAATTATAGAGGATTTTCGCGTAAGGTTAGAGGATGGTCTTGACGTTATATTTTATCGCTTCATCTTTCCCCTGGCAAGGGAGGCAAATATGCCGCCAAAACACATCGCGGCGAAAAGACTAAAAGCAATCCGCATGCTTTTTACAAACTGTTGATGATTTTCAGGTGCAATCTCTGCCGCTCCTAATAGCAGGGCCATAATCATCATGACTATCCCCATAGAAAGCATCATACCGATCTGCCGCATGGTGCCGACCATTGCTCCGGCTACGCCATAAAAGCGCCTTTCCACCGAGCTCATAATGGCATTTGTATTCGGCGATGAGAACAGGGCGAATCCGAAACCGAGAATTACTAAACAACAAATAATATAAACCATTGCCGAGTCTACTGCCAGAAATGCCAGCAATATCAGCCCTATCAATGTCATTGTCAGGCCGCGCGAGGCAACAGTGCGCGGCTCAATTCTGTCGGAAAGCCGCCCGGCGGCAGGTGATAGAATAGCCTGAATTATCGGCTGTGAAATTAATACCAGGCCTGCCTCCTGCGGACGAAGCCCTTTTATATTTTGCAGATAAAGACTTAAAAGAAAACCTACCGCGAATGTCGCAGAATAATTTATTAACGCGGCCAAGTTGGAAAAGGCGAAAACGGTATTATACCGGAAA
>CBDVBL010000141.1:0-6007 GCA_965372205.1 uncultured bacterium | reverse complement strand
AGTTGTATTGTAATGGAATACCGAGCACGATTGTTATTTCTGGCGATTATGCTTATCTAACGGATAGAATCACAGGTTCTAATCAGGAGGAACGGGGCTTTCATGTAGTTGATATTTCTGATCCTGAAAACCCGATTCTCGTTGGAAGTTGCATTACACCCTGGGGAATATATAAAACATTTGTGGTCAATGAATATGTATATCTATCTGCTGGAACATATGGTATGTTGATAATAGATGCTTCCGATCCAGAAAATCCCGCAATAGTTGGAACATGTGATACACCAGGTGATGCCCGGGGGATTTTTGCTTCCGGTAATTATGCCTATGTTGCTGATTTAGATTCGGGTCTGCAAATAATAAACGTTTCTAATCCCGAAGATCCGGTATTGGTAGGAAATTGCAGTACTCCAGGTACCGCTTATGATGTTTTCGTCTCCAGTGAATATGCCTATATGGCCGACTATACCGGTCTTCAAATAATCGACATTTCCGATCCAGAAGACCCGATATTAGAGGGAAATTGTGATGCCCCGGGCTATGCCTCAGATGTTTTCATTGTTGGCGATTATGCCTATTTAGGCTGGTGAGTTTTCTGGTCTGCACATAATCGACATCAGCAACGCCGCCGAACCGACATGGGTTGGTGGTTACAACACGCCGGGTCTGGCTCGTGGTGTTTTCGTAGATGGTGATTACACTTATGTTGCGGACGATTATTCCCTAATTATCTTGCGGTTTTACCCTCCAACCGGTATTGAAGAGGAAAAAAGCCTGCCCCATCATTTTGCGCTTGAGCAAAATTACCCGAATCCATTTAATGCTTCGACAACCATCACATTTTCATTACCGGAACCGCAAGAGGTCACGCTCACGGTTTATAATCTGCTTGGCCGAGAGGTGAGAACGTTGGTGAATGAATACCGGCAGGCGGACATCCACCATATCACGTTCGATGCATCCGATCTTGCCAGCGGGCTTTACTTTTATCGGTTGCAGACCGGTGAATCTGTTGAATCAAAGCGGATGGTTTTACTAAAATAGGGGCTATATCAATATCTTGTGGTGTCGGGTCGCTCTACGAGCCGTATGGCCCGACCCGACACTTCCATAATGCGAAAGCGGTCGGGTGAGGCCACCCGACCGCATATTGTAATCACTCCATAGCTCAGATTCCAGCTATTCCTATTTGGTTAATTTCTCCAGAAACGGCTTGAACAGGTCTATAGGTATCGGGAACAGCGTGGTCGAATTCTTCTCCGATGAGATCTCAACTACGGTCTGCAGGTATCTGAGCTGAATGCCCAGCGGCGTCTCCTGCAAAACTTTGGCTGCCTGGTTGATTTTCTCCGAAGCTTGCAATTCACCCTGGGCGTGGATAACCTTGGCCCGGCGTTCCCTTTCCGCCTCGGCCTGCCTGGCTATGGCTCTCTGCATCTCCTGCGGCAGGTCGACGTTTTTGACCTCGACAACGCTTACCTTTACGCCCCAGGGCTCTGTCTGTTCGTCGATAACTTTCTGCAATTCCTGGTTGATCTTCTCACGATTCGACAGCAAATCATCAAGATCGACCTGCCCCAGAATCGAACGCAACGTGGTCTGCGATATCTGCGAGGTGGCGTAGATATAATCCTCGACATCGACAACCGCCTTGTTGGGATCCATGACCCGGAAATAGGTTACGGCATTAACCTTGACCGTAACGTTGTCCCTGGTAATGATATCCTGCGAGGGAACATCCATCGGTATCGTCCGCAGACTGACTCTGACCATCTTATCGACAATCGGAATCAGGAGAATCAATCCCGGACCCTTGGCGCCGATCAGCCGCCCAAGCCTGAATATTACTCCCCGCTCATATTCTCTGAGAATCCTGATTGCATTTCCGAGAATAAACAGCACCAAGCCTATTACAATCAGAATAGGGAAAACCATTGATACGTCGGTCTGGTTCATTACATCCTCCCTCTATAATCTATTCAACTCTTTCAGTTCGCTCTACTTTTAGTTCCATTCCTCTTACATTGACAACTTTTATCCGCGCGTCAGGGTCGATTCGGCTGTCGGAATAAGCCTTCCAGAATTCGCCATGAATAAAAACCGTACCGCCATCGGGCCCGATTGCTGACCTGGCAAATCCCGTTTCCCCTTTCAGGCCTAAATCGCCTGTGGCTATCTTCCTCCGATGGGCTCGCAGCGAGAGATATGCGGCCAGGAAGAAGAATAGCGTAAAGACTACTACGGTCGGTATAATCACCGAAAGGGATATCCCCTTATAGGGCAATTCGGTTTCTTTAACCAACATCAACGAACCGAAAAATAAGCTCAACACGCCTCCACCTCCAAGGATACCGTGACTCGCGATCTTTATCTCCAGCAAAAACAAAATCATGGCCAGGATAATAAGAAGCACCCCGGCAAAATCAATTGGCAGGGCCTGAAAAGAAAACAGGGCGAGTATGAGAGCGATTGCCCCTACAACACCGGGAAGCACCGCACCGGGATTGGAGAACTCGAAATAGAGGCCGAGCATTCCGATTGTCATAAGTATATATGCGACATTGGGATCAGATACTATTTCTAAAATCCGATTAGCGAAACCAACCTTGAGTTCCACCACCTCAACATCAGCGGTGTTGATAATGTACGGGCCCGTGATCAGTTCAACCGAATCCTGATCCATCTGTTCGAGAAGATCCTCAAGATTGTCGGCCACATAATCCACGACGTTCATTTCGAGTGCTTCGAATTCTGTTACGGATACCGATTTTCTGACTGCATCCTCGGCCCATTCCATATTTCGATCTCTTTTCTTGGCTAGAGTCTTGATCTTGGCAACGGCATCGTTTGTCACCTTCTCCGCCATGGTAGAATCCATTTCCGCGCCACCCATGGAAACCGGATGCGCCGAACCGATGTTGGTCTGGGGAGCCATAGCCGAGAGATGCGCGGCATAGGCCATATAAACTCCCGCCGACGCCGCCCGGGATCCGGGGGGATAAACGTAGATCACAACCGGAACGTTGGACGCCAGAATTTCCTGGATGATATCCCATGTAGATTCGGTATTTCCGCCAGGCGTATTCAATTCTATTATAAAGGCTTCGGCATCCAGTTTTTCCGAACGCCTTATTCCGTCCTTGATTTCACGAACCGTTATCGGTCCAATGGCCGAGGAAATTTCCATAACCGTTACGATTCTCTTAGAGGACTCTGCCTCAAGGGAATCCTGACTATCCTGCGAATTGGACAGGGTGAAATTCAGAAGCACGAGAATTGGAATAATACTATATCTCATAGTTCCAAGATAGGATTATAGGATCTTGTGTGTCAAGATTTATCGGTCAAGATTACGCCGACCGAAGACTACTTTGCCGTCAATTATGGTCGCCAGGACTTCGATCTGGTAAATCCTATCCACGCTGGAATTGAAAATGTCATCAGACAGCACCGCAAAATCGGCTCGTTTCCCGATGGCTATACTTCCCGTTAAATCATCGTAACAGCATGCCCTCGCCGCTCCCATGGTATATGCTTTCAATGCCTGGCGAACGGTTATTCTCTCCTCGGGATACCATGCCTTTCGAGTTTCATTCGGCCTCTTCCTGGTCACTGCGGCATGAATTCCGGCCATCGGATTGGGCTTCTCTATGGGGGCATCGGAACCGAATGCCAGCTCGGCGCCGGATCTCAATAGCGATTTAAAAGGATACGCATATCGCGCCCTCGCACCCCAGTAACGATCGGCGACATCTCGATCAGAGGTGACATGGATAGGCTGAACCGATGCAACCACACCATATTTTTTAAATCCCGGTATTTCTTTTTTCTTGAGAATTTGCGCATGCTCAATTCTCGGTCTCAATCCCTTCTCTGAAAAAGCGGCCGCATATTTCCCCAGCACCTTTAAAACCTGATAATTAGCCTTATCGCCGATCGCATGAACAGCAACAGAGATTCCTGCCCTAACCGCGGTCGACACGTATTTCCCCATCTCTTTTTCAGTCAACGTTTCCACGCCGCAATTGTCCTTGGACTGATTATAAGGCTTGAACATATACGCAGTCTGCGAGCCGAGAGCGCCGTCTGCGAATAGCTTGAGACATCCGATTCGAAAACGACCGCTGCCCATTCCAGTCTGCAGATCTAACTTATCGGCCATATCGAGATCATCCGGGTGGATCATCTTGAAGATCCGCATATGAAGACGGCCGGCTGCGGCCAGTTCCCTAAAGTTCAATATAGGTATTGACCGGGTATCACAGTCTCCGGCAGCCACGATTCCCTGTTTCAAGAGATGCTTCTGAGCTGCAATAATCGCCTCGGTTTTCTCCTCGTAAGATTGAGAAGGTATCTTTTCCGAAACCAGATCGACTGCATTTTCTTTAAGAACGCCCGTGGGAATTCCATTATCATCCCTGAGTATCACCCCACCGGGCGGATTAGGCGTATTGCTGTCGATACCGCAATATTCCAGGGTGCTGGAGCTAACCCATAGAAGATGGCCGTCTTTGCTGTAGAGGGCAACTGGATTCCTCGTTATAGCATCCAGCAGATTCTTACCCGGAAAATCATCCCCCCAGAGATTCTTATCCCAACCCCGTCCCTGCAGCCATTGCCCCTTCTTGAGCGTCGAGGCTGCTTTTTCCAGGATTGTTGCTACACGATCAAGCGAATTAACACCATCCAGATTGACCCTCTTGAATAGATTGCCAATGGCTAAAAGATGAAGATGTGCATCGGTTATTCCAGGGATCACACATCTTTTCTTCAGATCGTAAACATCAAAGCCCCGCCTGGAAAGTGGTTTTATCTCAGCATTGGACCCCATATCTCTTATTATACCGTCCTCAACGGCAACCGCCTGAATAGCTTTTGATCTTGACTCCGGGTTATGAAATTCCGCATTTATAAAAATTCGTCGATTTGCCATGATGAGAAACTGCTGCTATTTCTTTGCCAGGGTGCGGTTATCGCCATCCCGAACTGTAATGCCCAGATGATCCAGTTTCTCAAGAAGAGGGATCACATACTTGCGGCTGGTAGCGAGGTGCGATTTTATATCCGATGCTTTAGCCTGCTTGACCTGTTTTAGATATTCGATCACTCTATCGACTATCCTCTCAAAATCCCTGCTTGTAAATAGTACCCCTCCCTTTAGTTCAATTATTTCTTCCCGGTCCCGCAGAAAATTAATAACCACCTCGTATCGGGGATCCTCGTCGATAAATTCCTTCTTGATAGGAGCGCTCAAAGGGCTGGCCGAAAGTCGCGCATTCAGCTTGCCCTGCAGTTCCTTCTGATCCGGCTTCAGTTCTGCCCGGTGCTCCGGATGTCTCAGGAGTCCGCATTCGATAACGACCCTGCCGGTCGACACCAGATGATCCACCACTTTCGGAAGCTGTTCGGGACCAATTTTCAACTTTTTCCCGAGAATCCCCGGCTCGATGCCAATGGCCCAGGGCCGCATCTGATGGTCCTTTTCTATTAACCTGCAGGCCGGCTCGACAAACTTCTCCAGGGAGTGTTTCGAGACTATGACATTGCCGGTTATTAGAATTTCCCCCCGCACGGATAACGAATTCATTGCGCCATCAATTTTATCTTTTGAGAATGGTATGTTCGTCTGAAATTGTGAAAGCGAGATTTTATTATCCTTCAATAGTTCCGACGAGATTATCGATTCGGGGGTCAACTCCTTTCTCGCCTCAAGGATTTCGATCTGCTTATTCTTATTTTTCTTGCCAATCAAAACCTCGGTATCAAGGACAATTCCTCCACCTATGGTATCCTGGGGGCTGATTCGTCTTATTATGAATCGATCCCCGATCTTGGCCGCTACCGGTTCTTTCAGATGAAGCCTGACAAGCGATTTTTCTCCGGGCTTTAAGAGATCGGACTGGAGCATATACACCCTGCCATGCACATCCGCAGTTCCCAGAAGAAACGATAGCTCAAACCCGTTTTTAAGGGAAAATTTCGATCGCTCGAGCAACGTTAATTCTGC
>CBDVBL010000140.1:0-6020 GCA_965372205.1 uncultured bacterium | reverse complement strand
CCAGAATGCCAACCCGACCTTCCTCAAGGTCAAGGTAAACGGCCGCCGCCCCAATACGCTTGCCCTGGGAGCGATAATTGAACTCTATGGTGATGTTGGCCCAACCAAGGGGCGAAAATTAATAGGCAAAAGGGAAATCTCCAGCCATCCATCCTTTTATTGTGTGAACGATTTGGTCGCGCACTTCGGAACGGGCGATCATACCAAGTTGGAGGTCGTCGTATATTTCCAATCTCTGGCAGTCAAAGATACGTTCGGCGTGGTTCCCGGTGAGATGATAATCCTGGAAGAACCATTCACAACATCGGCAGATGAGCCGGACCGGCCTCTACCTCGTGAACACATTGCGCTGAACGCCTATCCCAACCCATTCAATAGCTTTTCTGTCATATCTATCGATGGCGGAGATTCTGAAAAATACTCTCTCGTGATATACGATATGCTCGGCAGGCAGGTGAGATCAACGGAAATTCCATATACCCTGACCGGGCCTTCAACCTTTACCTGGGGTGGCAGCAACGATCATGGCTACTCTCTGCCAAGCGGTGTATACTTCGTTCGTGTTCAGACCGAGAAAACCTCATCCGAACTGAAAATCACGCTGCTGAAGTAGCATCCATACGTTTTCAAAATTCGTTATATTGTATCCTCCATAGAACATGCGGAACAGTGCCCTCCAAATGTCAATAAGCGGCTGATAACCTGCTTGATTTGTCTAAAGGAAAAAGAGCTTGTAAAATCCAAACCGGCCCCATAAATTCCAATTGAAAATGTTAAAATCGAGATTTGAGTCTGAACGCATCCGATGAATTATGCTGATTAATATTGATCGTAAGTTCTTGAACACAAAGATGTTAAGAATACATGAAGCGGTTTCCGACGGAAAGGGATAATTTCTAATGGATAATCAGGATATCAGTTCGATCCTAAAATCGGCAGAACAAGGAATCAAGAAATATCTTGAAACCGCGATGGAAACGGGACGGATCGATCAGCAATCATACTCGGACGCGATAAATAATACCTTCTCCAATCTTAAAAAATGGCTCACTGATCCTCATATCGATAAGATCTCGCCGCAGCTAAAGAAGGGCGTTTGTGATGCAATAGAGGAGGAAAAGTGGGCGGATATGGTCAATGCTTTCCGCCGGTCTGTGAGATTTGGCACCGGCGGGATTCGCGGCATGATGGCTTTTGATAAGGCCTCCATCATGAAGATAAAAGAACGCGGAATAGATACCGATATCCTCCGGGGGCCAAACACAATAAACGATCTGGTTGTCCTATTGACCTCCGCCGGAGTCGCCAAATTCGGCATGCATCAGAAACACAAGAAATTTGAAAAGGTGGTTATTGGCTATGACAGCCGCATAAGAGGTCATGATCTGGCCGCACTGGTGGCACAATTGTTCTTAGCGTATGATTATACGGTCTACTTTTTTGACGCTCCCTGCCCATATCCGGAGCTAACCTTCGCCATCCCTCATCAATCCGTAAAGGCGGATATCGGGATACTGATCTCGGCCAGCCACAATGACTATAGATATAACGGATACAAATTGTCATGCTCCAATGGATCACAATTCGATCCCGAGGAACGCGATAGGATGTATAACGAGTACATCAAAACAGTCGAACCGCAGGACATTAAATTATGCTCATTCGCAGACGCCAAGTCGGGAAAATTGTGGTTTCTGGGAGGGGACGAGCTGGTTGATGATTTCGATTATGCGGGCAAGGAAGAATTTATCATAAACATGCATGAGAAGCATCGAGAGCATGTCAAAACCTTCCTGCTTACAGAGAATTTGGCTGAAAGACAGCAGACATCCTCCGAACCTCTGAGAATAGCATTTTGTGCATTTCATGGCGCCGGCATCATACCTGTCCCCAGGCTCCTGCGAGACGTTGGCTTCATTGATATAAAATCTATCGACGGAAAGAAAAGCAATATGAGATTAAACGAGCTCGATGGTTTGTTTCCAGCCTTCAGGAGCGATCCGGGGCGGGAACAACAACCGGACCCGGGAGATCCGCGAGCGGCTCATACGGCTGTCAAAGCCTTCAAGGAAGATTACCCCGGTGAATTTGACAATATCGATATCCTGATAGGCACTGATCCAGATGCCGACCGCTGCGGTATCGTGGTTAAAGTGCCACAGGATCAGAAACATATCTATAATAGCCAGGACTATTATCTCCTTCCGGCCGACGATATCTGGACGCTGGTTCTCTGGTATAGATTGCACAGGGAAATAGAGAAATACGGGGAGGTTCAAAACGCCGATAAGAAGTTTATAGCTCTTTCACATACGACCTCCGATAGCATAACCCACCTGGCCCGCAAACATGGAATCGGGGTAATCAAATCATGGGTGGGATTTGCAGCATTGGCAGCAGTGACCCGGGATACCTGGGATGGCAAGGAGAATGAATTCCTCAAGCTTGTTGACGGTCGCGATCTGAAATACAGGGATGTTTGTCATCCCTTTGTTTGTGAGTGTCTTGGTATGGACGGAGGCCAACGCTCAATTAATATTGCAGCCATGGAACAGAGTAATGGTTTTTCTATCCTTGGCGGTCCTCCACCCGATAAAAGCTCTCTGGGTGTCGGTGGACACGTGCGCGACAAGGATGGGACTTTCGCCGCACTCCTGGTTGCGGAAATAGCCGCCTGGGCCAAGGAACAGGGACTCTCATTAATTGATATCCTCGATAAATATATCTACCTGGATCCGGATATCGGCTTATTTGCCACTTTTTATGAGCCAGATCCTCTCGACGGGGAATATCCAGGTATCGAAGGCGATCGGATCAAAAAAATGTTACTCCGCAGAACCCTTGGATATTACCAACTGGCGTTATCGGGGGATCTGAAGATAGGCGGCTATCCTGTCAAATCCGCAAGCATCTACCGCACCGGGAAGTATGATGCTATCTATCCCCTCAGTCACGATTTCCAATTTCCCGACGAGGGCGTCAGATTCTTTTTCGATGAAGAAAGGTTCAATCATCTAACGATCAGACCCTCGGGCACGGGGAATTCAATGCGATTTCATATCCAGCTCCATGCTAAGCCAACTCAGAAAAATCTAATTAAGGTGAAAGAAGAGCTTCGAGCTAAGGGCCAGGTAATCATGGATGATCTGCGGAAAATGCTCAAAGCGCCGAGGCAATGACCGGGACTTGGCAATACTCAATTTTAAAAGAATGATCATCACGAGCATCTACGATCACATTTTTTCTATGCTAAGTAGATGTGCATGTTTGACCACTGTTATTAAACTATTGCTTCGTTAAACTCATCTCTATACCTGGCAACTCCTTTTACATTTTGCAAAGCACTTTGATCGATTACCAGGATTAAAAATGCCTCATCCGGAATCCCCTCCCACTGGCTTTCAATACCGTATCTGGAAGCTGGTTCAAAGCCGAATTTTGGATAATACTCCGGGTGGCCCAGAACAATTACAAATGGACACCCGCGATCTCGCAGAATCTCGAGTCCTTTTACAACCAGTTTGGAGCCGATTCCCTGTCGCTGTCGACGTGGCTGAACAGCCATCGGTGCCAGTCCCATTCCCCGGATTGTCCGCTCTTGGTCATTAATAACAACCGAGGTGAACATAATATGCCCCACAATGAGCCCATCCTCCTCCGCGACCAACGAAAGTGCATCGGGGCAGGAACGACGCAGTCTGTCAACTAAGTCCGCTTCTACAGACTGGCCAAACGCTTTTTCATTAATGTCGTGTACTCGTTGTATATCCCGGGGAGTTTCAAATCGTATATCTATCATCTATGTCCTGCGCTACATGGTAGCGTTTCGCGATCCGGGCGCTTTAATCAGGCGAGCTTTTATCGGCAATGCAGGAGAGAGCGACAATGACTTTCGATTCCCGCCTACAAAGATCTATTCATGAGGATCGTCAAGCAAAGCCAGTGCAATGGCGATTCGCTGTTGCATGGCCATCAATGTGCGAAATAATATCCTATTTTATTCCTGGCTGGCGAGCTTAATCAATGAAACCACTCCGCCGGCCGGGTCCTGGACGATGCAAAAGCGGCCCACGTTGGGAACATCCTGCGGGCCATGCAGGATCGTACCTCCGAGTTCCCCGATCTTCGCAACCAGGCTATCGATGTCATCGACAGCAACATAGGCCATCCAGTGCGAGGGAACCTCTTTGGGTACTTCCGGTGGCATCTCCATCATCCCCCCGGCATCTTTGTCGCTGGCTTTGAATAGCGTATACTTCATTCCGGGCATACCGCCGTCAACAGCTTTCCAACCCAGCAATTCGGTGTAGAATTTCTCGGCGCCTGCCGTATCGCGCGTGACCAGCTCGTTCCAGCAGAACGTTCCGTGAGCAGGTTTCTCGTTGGACATTGAGTTCCTCCTTCCAATTTCGACCCGTTTCAGATGTCGTGCAATATAAACAGCTCGACGGAAGATGTCCATCGTAAAACCGTAACTGATTACCGTTTAAGGATATAGATCTGCGGAAGCCGGAGTGAATAAAATGACCGGGACGTACCCGAAAAACCCACAACCGAACAGTTGAAATCGTAGCGAACGTCCCTTAAATTACGCTCATGAAATCAGATTCTTTGAAGACGATTTGGGTGCAAGTCAAAGCGTCGTAAAATTAGCGAATAATAACGAAGAAGCCGAAAACTCGAAAGGAATGGAAATGAACAGAGATAAAACCGTATTTATCGCCATAATAATATCAGGCGTTCTGATTCATGCCTGTGGTGGAGGGAAAAGGTCGTCCCAGGACTTAAGCTGTTCTAATTTTCTACCGGTTGAAATCGTCCCGGCCGGAATTGAGCGATCATCGGAGATAAGAACCTTTAAGGGCGAATCGCTTTTTGAATATATCAACGGCGGGGCTGAGATTTACCATACTTATGATTTCATTGAAGTTGCCACCGCCACTTACAAAATCAATGGGATCGAAATGGTGGTAGATATCTATCGTTTCGAAAACCCGGATAATGCCTACGGTTTATTTGCCTCATTTCGGCCGGACAATCCGGCATTTGTCCAGCTTGGCGCCGAGGGATTCAGCTCCCCGACGAGTATCGATTTTGTTAAAGGACCTTTTGTCGTTAAAGTAATCGGGTTTGAAAAATCAGCGGAGATTGAACAGGCTGTATTTGTACTGGCGTCGGAAATTAACGGTATCTTACCTGCTAACGACAACCGGCCTCAGAAATTTTCTATTTTTCCACAGGGCGAGATTATCGAGGCCACCGATAGAGTCTATGCCGAATCGTTTCTCGGCCATAAGTTTCTAACCGATGTTTACAGCAGAAAATTTCAAATCGATGGAGATACGCTCATGTTATTCATAACCGAGGACGGGCCAGGTGAGAAATTTGCGCGGTGGTTTGAGCTTGGCGCTGCGGATGGATCGGCGGAGCCGGCGAGCGATGATCTATTATTCGATGACGGTCGAGCCTTTGTGATTGAAAACAGCTATTATGGAAGGATCATCACGGGACTAAAGGGAGAACACCTCCTGGGGGTGATAAACTACAGCGATGATAAGAAAGACTTCCTTACCGAATGGCTTGATTTAATGTATTGATTTATATATAGCCCCGAAAAATAGCGCTGTATCTAAGTCGTTTCAGGCATACATCATCTTAAGTTCGCCGATTCTTCGATGAATGTCAACCGCATGGGCGCATCGAGCTATGCACTGCGCACATGCACCGCATGCCTGAATGCCTATCGATTTCGGAATGTCATTCAGAACCGCTCGGGCCTGATGGAAATTCGCATATTGAGCAGCATACATGTGTGTTCTCATGAGCGTCGGCACGTCCGCACCCCGGGGGCATGTAGGCACACACTGACGGCATTGCCGGCAAAATCCCATGCTCAACGTGATGCTGTTGTCCGAGAGGAATTCCTTTTCCTCCGAGGTATATTCTAAGTTCCTGGCGACGGAGAAGTCCTCCTGCATCTGTGCGAAATTGTCGAATCCCGGGATTGCGGTGGCAATGTT
>CBDVBL010000139.1:0-6037 GCA_965372205.1 uncultured bacterium | reverse complement strand
GTCCGGCGATCTGTCTCGGCATCGTAGGCCGTCTTCTGTTTTTCATTCAGATCGGATTTGAGCCGAATACGGTCTTCGATGGACTGAGCGTCGTAATATTCACCTAAAGCGATATCATAATCAGATCGCTTTTTCTGGTAGCGTTTGTCGGTCAGATATACCGCCACCGCTGAAACGACGACTCCTGTCGTAAACAAGCTCCCCCGAAGTGAATTTCCGGAGTAAATCTGTCCCCAGCCGGGGAAAATGAAAGATCGCAACAGGGCCTTTTTTCGAGTTTTCTTACTCAGTTTGATCTCGATATCGTTGACACTTCCGGGGACGAAGGTCAATTCACCCTTCCAATTCTCGTATCCGGGCCTGGTTATTTTCGCTATGTATCGCCCGGACAGGTCTGAGGGCAAACGAGCGGGAGTGTTAGCCACCAGATCATACGCTCCGTAAAGATATATGGTGGCCCCAGACGGTCTGGTGGAGATCAATATCTCGTCACTATCCTGTGCCGATGATATCGACCATAAAAAGGCCAGAGCTCCAATGAATACGAGAGCCGATTTCTTAATTCTCATCTTAAATCTCCCGGCTGATAATTAGGTGGGCCAGAAAAATCCCAAGCCTTAATCTGGCTATCGCTGAATGAGCGAGAGCCTCGTTCGGGACCGAATAATCCTGGCATGCAAAAAATTGATATAGGATTCATCGTTTTATAGGTCTTGTGATCCCCTCCTCGATTCCCCCTCAATTTACTTACGTCTCCAGATCAAGTTTGAGATAACGGATGCGTATCCTAACTTGTTTCAAGTTATCAACATACTTAATATCGGCAACCGGCGCAAGCAGTTTATGGATATAAAAAAAGGGAGCCGTCTCCCCTTGCGATGGGCCTCTTTCATGGTGATTCACATACCCCGTGCAGTCAGAACGACCACAACGGTTTTAAGCAGGATTTTAATATCCTCTACAATATTCCAGTCTCTGATGTACGTCAGATCGTATTTGACCTTGAAATTGACATCATCAAGGCTTTCGTCATATTTATGCTCTACCTGCGCCAGACCTGTAATGCCGGGCTTCACCTCAAAACGATTACGGTAATTCTCAATTTCGCCGCCCAATCTCTCAACGAAATAGGGACGCTCCGGGCGCGGACCGACGAGACTCATATCACCGGTCAGGACGTTCAACAGCTGCGGGATTTCGTCAAAACGGGTTTTTCGCAAAATGCGCCCTACGCGTGTTATTCTGGGATCGTCGTGCTTTGCCCAGACAGGACCCGATCGCTTTTCTGCATCCCGGTACATGGATCTGAATTTTACTATTCTAAAAGGTTTCCCGTAGCTATTTCGATTACGGCGGTTACCATTAATTCGCCTTTCCACGCTATCGACAATAACACCTCGTCGATCCCCCGATCGGCGGTTTTGTCCTACACGCCTCTGGAAATACAAGGCAGATCCTTTGCTATCCAGCTTGATTGCCAGAGGGATTATGATCCAAAGTGGCAAGCTGATCGTCAGGCCAACCGCCGCGCCCACAATATCTATCGATCTTTTAGCTATCGTCCCCGGATTCATTCGAGAGACGATACTCGCCAGCGTGGATCGAAAGACTATAAGCGAAGTTTGCCTGACGACAAGTCTGGAGATCATATACAGATTGGCGAGGATTATTTCGCCCAGCAGGCTTCCGAAAAACCGCTTGCCCCTCTCCCGCAATCTCAGCCATATACCCCAAAAACCGGTGAGTTCTTCCTCCCAGTAATGGGCTAAGGGATTTGAAACTGGATTTAAGTATCTCATTGTATCTAATTAGAAGATCGCATATACCTTTATCTGAGCGCTTGAATTGCAAATTTACTGCCATCAAAGCGGTTACAGGTAGAGAATTATCTCTCTGCACCTCTTATCCTGCAAGGGAGAATATAACTTCTTTATGGATTATAAGTTAGACGGTTTCAATGTAAGATCAAAGAGCGTGATTTCTGGCTATGAAACCGGCCGAATGTCTCATTTCGTGGACTATTGCGACCTATTATGCAATATTTTGCAAAAATGATGCATGTTGATAAATTTCCAAGTTAATCTACTTTGATTTCTGCGGCCAGTATTTATATCCGTAATAATGATCTTTATAATAATATGGGAGCACTTCCTCATAGTCGTTCAAGACTATACCGAGAGGAGTTATTCCGGAATTCGACAGCAGGCTTATTGCCCTGTTGACCACCTCTCTTTGCGTTGATCCGGCTTTGACCACCAGAAGAACACCGTCCACCTGTTCTGCTAAGAGCAGCGGATCGGAAACCGGGACGACCGGTGGGGAATCGATGATTATAAAATCAAAGTAGAATATTAATTCCTGAAGTAAACCCGGGATATCCGCCTGATCCAGAATATCGCTTGGCGACGCGGTTATGTTGCCGGATGTGATCACCGTAAGATTCTGAATAGGCGTTTTCCGGGATACGCTTTTTATGGATGATTTTCCTGTCAGCACCTCCCCGATGCCGGGACAGGTGCCGATTCCGAAATAGTCATGAATCTTCGGCCTTCTCAAATCAAGATCGATCAAGGCCACCTTTGATTTACTCAAGGAGGCAGCCGTCATGGCCAGAAAGGAACATGTTATAGACTTACCCTCTCCAATGGCGGCAGATGTCACGAGGACGCTCTGAAGTTTCTTTTTTTCTGCTGCAGATTTCAACCCGGAATATATGCGCCTGAGCTCGGTGGCCACCGCTGACTCCTTATTATAGAACGATACAAGAGTCTGCTGATTTTTCTGGCTCTTCATTTGAATATCGCTTCCAAGAGCAATTCAAATCCTTTCAAGTCATTCTCAGCCAGCTTTAGGTTTTTGCGCGCCCGCGAGAATCCGGAATTAATTTTAAGGGCTTCCTCGAAATGCTTGATCGCCTTGTCATTCATAAACTTGGCCATAACTGTGTAGCCTAATCCAAGCTCATTTTGCAGATCAGCGTAGCCGGGGCTTGTTTTTACATAGTTCTTCAATTCACCGACATACTGTGAAATTCCATCTTCCGTCATCCCGCCCTCGCCGTGTACGAATCGCAAATACATCTCCAACAATTTGTCCTGAGAATCGGGGGAGCCATTCAGGTCAGCGACCCTGCTTAAGATCTCATAGGCCTCCTCAAGCTTTCCTCGAGCCAGGTATAGCCGTCCCTCTTCGTAATCTCTGGTCAGGTATCCGGGATTAAACACGGTCGCTTTCCCGAATGCCAAATCGCAATTTTGCAGGAGATTTTTCGCCAGGTTGAAATCCTCTTTTACGATACCATTCTGGATATAGCCGAGGCCCAGATTGAAATAGGCATTGTGGAAATAGATATTGGTCGACACCGCTTTCTTAAATTCGCCGATCGCCGCCACGGGTCTTTTTGACTTCAGGAATGCCACGCCGAGAAGGTTTCTAAGATCGGGATATTCAGGCACCAGCCGCACTGCGTGCAGAAGTTCCCTTTCAGCATCCGGGAAACGTCCCAGAGCCAGATATATTTTTCCGATGAGTATTCTCAGCCCGGGGTAATCGGCGTACCTGCCGAGCGCCGATACCAGGAGTTCCAGGGCCTCGTCATAAAGGCTTTTAGAGTACAGTGTCTTACCCAGCTTCTCTATCAATTCAGGTTTATCGGAATCCTTAATACGTTCAATTAACCCGAAAAGGGATCTGGAGTCTGCCAGATACTGTCGATGAATCTCCTGAACCGATTCCGTTAGATCAAGACCCGTCATGTTTTCCAGAGATGGCAACGTGCGGCTGGTTAGAAGATGGCCGGAGCTGAAAAGCGAGCAAATTATGCTACCGCTCAATTCATTCAAGGATGTCTGCAGAAGATATTCGCGTCCCAGACCTTTGAATTTATCCGAAAAGCTAACAACCGCCATATTACCTACCCATTCGACTTGAATTCCAGGAATATTATCAAGATGACGAGGAGAAAACTTATCCCGACCCCCACAAAAAGCGGGATTTTTCTTTTCAGATTCGAGCCAGATGGAAGGTCCATTCTGGGGATAGTACCCACGACCTTGATGCCGAGGTACTTTTCGACATCATCCACCTGTTTGAATGAACTATCCAGAACCTCCACGATCAGCAAAGCCCCACCTCCCAGCGCCAGGCCAAGAATAATTCCCATCAATAGCAGCTTCTTCTTGTTGGGCGATTCCGGTTCGAGAGGCAGCGAGGCCGGTTTCGTAATCAAATACTTGGCCTCGGCCTCCACCCTCTTTGCCGATTGATTTATGGCGGCGTATTGAGCATGAGATACAAAAAGATCATAAAGGTTTCTGTAGTTATCGATTTCGCTCTGGAGCCTCTGCATGGTTATTTCGGTATCCGGGTTTCTGGAGAGCCTGTTTTTGATATTGACAATACTCCTGTCAAGAGTCGCTCTCTTGGCTCGATTGAACTCGATGGCCAGTTGCCCGATTAGATAGTTCGAGATGCTATCACGCAAATGAGGCGGACTTTCGGAATATTCATCCATCACATATCTGGTTATAGTGTCATTAATACCAGACAGAAGATTTCTGATCTCTTCGTTTAGATTCAAGACCTTTGGATCACTCCAGATATGCCGCGTAAGGAGATCCGTGAGAGTAGATATAGTATTGAGAAGTTGATCCTTCTGTGCCAGCAGATCATCAGGTATGGTAATTGAGTTTACGTCGATACCCTCGGCGATCAGCCGTCCCCTGAAATCCCGTAGCTTAATCTCCTGCATCGAAATCTCCAGGTCGAGAGCATCGATGGCAGATACTATGTGCTGAAGGTCGTATCCGGTTGTATCCTCAACCGCCGCGCTGACGAGAAGTTCCTTTCGAAATTCCTTGAGTTTGTCTTCGGCTGTTTTCAGTTTTTCCTGATACAGTTCGAGTTGTTCCTCCGAGAAGCTGATGTTGGATTTTACCCCCGCAAGCTCGTTGGCCAGGCTCTCCTCAATGAAGATATCCGCTAGCGCTTTCGCCGTTTTCTGAGCAATGACGGGATCAGAGGCCGAAAAGCCGATTTCAATCAGGTTAATCGATTTCAGATTGACCGAGGCCTTCTTGCGCAAGTCATCGGCCAGGATAGTCTCCGCGAGCTCATTTTCCGAAATGGCCGGGTATTGCTGTTTCATCTGAGTCGCTATCTGCCTTATTCTCCCGGGCATAGGAATATCCAGCATTGCTATAAGGCGTTTCAGATATTTGGTGGACGTTATCTGGTCATAAAGCGACCTCTGCCTGTCCCGCATCGAGGTTCGATCAAAGGACGCTCTTCCTTCAAGCTGACGTTCAACCGTGGGAGGAAGTATTTTCGCCTCCCCCAGCAATATGTTAACCGATGACGTATAGGTGCGCTCTAAGAAGAAGCTTGCAGCGAATGCTACCAGGGGGACGATTATCAGAGGCAATATCAATAACGCCTTGCGCCTTAATATTATCGCCCAATAATCTTTAAGGTCAATTTGAGTTTTCTCTTCGTTCATGTAAACTATCTTGTGAGTAAAATGATAGTACCGGTGGCGGTGATAATAGCAGCGATAGCGCCAAATACAGGCAGCACGTTGGCAAACAGGCCCGCCTCCCGGGCCGGGACGACGATTGTATCTTCAGGATGCAAAATATACGGCGGCGAAGAACCGTTTTCCACATACTCTTCCAGATCGATCTTTACAATATTAGAATAGCCGGAACCCTTCATAACGACACGCACATTGCGCAAATCGGCTTCGGCTGTCATTCCTCCGGCGAGGGCTAAAGCGTCTAATACGTCCATGCCCGGCTCCAGGTTCTGCACCCCCGGTGAGGCCACACTGCCAAGCACAAAATAAACGTTTTTGCCTCTTACTCCGGGACGCTCTCCCGGTTCCATCGAAACGCCGAATGGAGCCAGCGGTACATTAACAAGATCGCCGGGCTGCAATTGAGGCGCCCTGGAAATATCACCCTCTCCGATAATGCTGTAAAGATCGACATCGATGATCTCCGATTTCTCGTCGACTTTTCTTATTATCCTGACGCGGGAG
>CBDVBL010000138.1:0-6070 GCA_965372205.1 uncultured bacterium | reverse complement strand
CTGAGCTGCCCGGCGGCTATTATACAGTCGACAGCTTTTTTGACATCACCTATCAGATCGAGTTTGAGGGCTGTCCCGATTCGCCTTATCTAGCTGATTATTCGGGCACCACGACCGGAACTACACGTCTGAAACAGGGATCAGGTGATGCCCAGACTCCTCCGGTTGGGGCTTGCTGCGAGCTTGATGGTTCATGCTCTGTAACAACGGAAACATTTTGTAGCAATATGGGCGGGACGTATTACGGTGATGATACTGAATGTTCGGGCGATGGCGATGGTGACGGTTACGATGATTCATGCTATCTTCAAGGCACCTGCTTAGACACTGACAACGGCAGCGGTACAGTAGATCTGCCGGCTGATTGTCCATATACTGCTCCCTACGAGCCGATGCGTATCATTGACGGCTTACCGCCTAACACGACTATTGAGTTGGAACCGATCCTTATGAATTTCATCTGCAGCGATCCACCTATCTGTAGCACCCCCCCACTGCCGCCGGGCGTATGCGAGGCTCCTGGTGGTACAATGGGCGGCCATTATCAATGTTTTGAGGCGACGCTTGATCTTACGGTATCGGGCACGGGCGATCTCGCGGGATATAATCGCCACTTGGCGGTACCGGTAATGTGCGAAATTCATACCGGGTCCCGGAATCCCGGCGATCCGGTACAGACGTTTCCCACCGTAATGTATCGGCTTTCGGGCGAGCTATTCGGCGACCCTGATTTCTGTACGTTCAGGGTCAGGGGTGGTACGGATTATGGTCTGCCGAGTCCGGGGCAGACTACCCTGGAGGATTTGGGCGGCGGCCTTTACAATATAGACAGCTTTTTTGATATCACCTATCAGATCGAGTTTGAGGGTTGTCCTGCTTCGCCACTGGAAGATTATGCGGGCACTACTACCGCTATGGTCCGCTTGAAGCAGGGTAGTGCTGAAGGATCTGTTACCGGTGCCTGCTGCAAGCCTGATGGTACATGCCTGGTGTCATCGGAAACATATTGCCAGACCATGGATGGTACGTATTACGGCGATGACTCCGAATGCCTGGGCGATAGTGATGATGACGGCTATGACGATCTCTGTTATGAGCCTGGAACATGTCTTGCTCCGGATAATGAAGCTGGCACGGTCGATCTGCCGGCTGACTGTCCGTATATTGCCCCTGACGAACCGATGTATATCATAGATGGTTTACCTCCTGATGCGACCATCGAACTAATTCCCGTTTTCGATGATTTCTATTGTGGTGAGGAGACAGATTGCTCCTTGACGATGCCGCAGGACAAATGTGAAGATGCCGGTGGCACAATTGGCGGTCATTATCATTGTTTCGAGGGTTCTTTATACTTGACTGTTTCAGGGACGGGCTCTCTCGAGGGATTCAACCGCAATCTGGCGGTGCCGATTTCGTGCGAGGTTCATACCGGGCCTCGAAATCCCGGCGATCCGGTACAGGCGTTTCCCGCCGTAATGTATCGGTTTTCCGGCGAGCTATTCGGCGATCCTGATTTCTGCACGTTCAGGGTCAGGGCGGGTACGGACTACGGCCTGCCGAGCCCGGGGCAGATGATGCTGACCGATCTTGATAATGGTCTATACAATATCGATAGCTTTTTCGACATCACCTATCAGATCGAGTTTGAGGGTTGTCCCGATTCGCCTTATCTAGCTGATTATTCGGGCACCACAACCGCTACGGTTCGCTTGAAGCAGGGTAGCGGCGAAATTCCACAAGATATCCCCACTCTCTCTGAATGGGGAATGATGATCCTGGCTCTGTTACTTTTAGCGATGGGGACGGTCGCAGTTGTGTGGCGGAGAAAAGTCGCATTGAGCAAAGCTGCCTGAAGGATTGATTTTCTTGAATTAAGCAAAGGGGCTATCGATTAGAAAGCCCCTTTGTCGTATCTGTTTACAACAAACTAAATCCCGTTCTCCCGGGAAAAGAGTCGTCAGGAATCAGTAATTTCCTTCAATCGCCGGCAGGAGTCGCACAGCGTGGCTAATAACGTGCGGGATACAAGACACCGATTGTTTTATATCCCGGTTAACCTGTTGCAGCAGTGTCCCTTAATCGAGCGATCATTTCATTATTTTCCTTGACATCATTGGTTCTAATATCTATCTTTAGATGTAATACAAGGCTGCAATGATGGGTCAGGCATCCTTGTAAGGGTCTTCACGGGGGAGAAGCGGTTTCGGTTCTGCATGCCGATCGACCCCAGGTTCCCCGGTATATTAGCGCAAGTCAGGTCTTCTAAGAATGTTTCTGTACACACAAAAAGTTTCAACTTTGGATAGTTGGAGAAGCGCTATAAATAAAAGAAAACTTTTATGCCACTGCATTCATATTTCAACAATATTTTGTGCTCCGACTAAAGGGAGGAACAAATGAAAAAGGTCTATTCTGCTATTTTTGTGTCGCTGTGCTTAACGGCCGTGAGCTTTGCGCAGGCGCCCCAGATTGTCTTAACTGCACCGTCTCAAAACGAGCTTAATGCGCTTTTTGACGCTGACATATCGGTAACCTTTGATATCGATATGGATGAAACGACTATCAATAGCTCGACTTTTTTGGTTAATGCCAGGTCAACGGGGCTGCATCAGGGCACATTTGCATATGATAGTCCCACGATGACGGTAACTTTCGATCCATTAGAGGACCTGAAGCCCGGCGAGGTGGCTACCGTTGTTCTCACGACCGGTATTCAATCCTCCGGCGGCACTCCTCTCGATAACAGCTATGCCTGGTCCTTCACCATTATTGTTGAGGAAGGCTCAGGTTACTTTACGCCTCGTTCCGTCCATCCGGTCGGCAATAATCCATCATCTGTATTTTCTGCAGATCTTGATGGAGACGGCGACTTTGACCTGATAACCGGAGATGGAATATCCGACAACGTCTCTATTCTGTTGAACGATGGCGACGGCAACTTTGATCCCCGTTCTGTCTATCTTGTCGGAGACGAGCCCTGGGTTGTCTATGCTGCCGATCTTGACGGTGACGGCGATATTGACGTGGCAACCGCGAATGTGAATTCAAGCGACGTCTCTGTTCTCCTGAACGACGGGGACGGTACCTTCGCTCCCACCTCAGACTATCCGCTTGGATCCAGTCCCTGGTCCGTTTTTGCCGCCGATCTTGATGGCGACGGCGATATCGACCTCACAACTGCAAATGCGAATTCTAATGATGTCTCGATTCTATCGAACAATGGCGATGGCACCTTCGCGCTACAATCAGCCTATTCGGTCGGTGGTGCCCCGATCTCCATTTTTGCCGCCGACCTCGATGGTGACGGCTACATGGACCTGGCAGCGGTAAATTATGCGTCCAACAATGTCTCCGTTTTATTGAACAATGGCGATGGCACATTCGCCTCCCATACGACTTATGGGGTGGGTTCTTTCCCTCGATCTATCTTTGCCGCCGATCTTGACGCTGATGGCGACCTCGACCTCGCCATCGCAAACGGCTCATCTCACAATGTCTCGGTTCTCCTGAACAATGGCGATGGCACGTTCGCGTCTCAATCCACCTATGCGGTCAATACCGCCCCGGCCTCGGTATTCGCGGCCGATTTCGATGCTGATGGCGACCTCGATCTCGCAACCGCAAATGCAGCCCACAACAGCGTCTCGGTTCTCTTGAACCACGGCGCCGGCACGTTCGGGCAGCATGCAGACTATCCGACCGGAACAACGCCTTACTCTGTATTTTCAATTGATCTTGATAATGATGGCGATCTGGATCTCGCAACGACAAACTGGGATGACCACGATGTCTCGTTTCTTAAGGGAGGCGGCGACTGCGTCTATCTTCCGGGCGACTGCGATCATAACGGCGTCGCAGCCGAGCTTTCCGATGTCATAATAATGATCGCGTATTATCTGGGCGAAATGCCCCCGACATATATCTGCAATTGTGATGTTGATCCTCCGGGGAATCAGTTCGCCGCCACAGCAGATCCCAACGGCAACTGTGTTCCTTTTGAGCTTGAGGATGCCGTGCTCGAGGTCGGCGTTTTTCGCGGCAACCTTGAAGCAGCCAGCTGCGCTGATTGCCCCGGCTGGTTCAGGTTTACACCTGACGGTGACGAAAAACCTTTGGTCGCGCCCATATTAAAATCAGAGATTGAAATTAGCGACGATTCCGTGGTAGAATAATGTAACGGTACTTATTGAAACCGCAATCCACGCCGTTTCAGGCCGGGGGATTGCACAGATCAGGAAATGATGTTTTCGATGAAAATAAAGGCCGGGGAGGAAAATATTAGAATACTATCCCTGTCATCAAGAATCACGACTTTAGCCTCAAATCTGGCTTCGGCAAGGAGGAGGATATGAAAAAGATACTGATATCGGCCGTTTTGGTATTCATCTCGATTAGCCTGGCATGGGGGCAATCCAACAGGATCGTCTTTGGACCTCTGGAGGGTGATGACGCCGGAATTCTGGAGGTGAGTGGCGGCGACGAGATTGAGCTTGAAATGTGGGTTCGCACCGATCCTGAAAATCCGACCCCTGTTGTGGGGATAGCCCATGGATTGCTATCGGAGGATGCGTTTATCTCCGAGCGCAACGGCGCCGCACTGGATCCCGCGTTTGACACTCCGAACTGGGATATGGTTTTTATCGACGGGCCATACGTCCATGACCCGGGCAACAATTATCCGATTCCTGAGGGACATACCTGCGAGATGCAGAATGCTATTTACGAGTTATTCTCTCCACCTCCAGGCGACCCTCTCGATACTCAGGGAGAATGGGTTTATTACGGTGCGTTCCTGGTGACGGTCAATCCAGCGGCGCCGGGCGGCGATACATTTTATCCGTTTTCAATGGGCTGGTACCCCCATAGCAACCAGTCGACAAAATGGGCTTTTGAAAATCCTCCGGGCGGCGACGTGGTGCCGGAGCAGGATTACGCGGGCCTGTACTTCCCCCCGCTGATTAATAAGATCATCATCGGTCCGCGGGTGGGAGATGAAGCCGGTGTGTTGACGGTGCTTAACGACCAGAATATAGAAATCGAGATCTGGGTTCAGAGCGACCCGGGTAATCCGGCGCCGATTCATGGAGTACGACATGGATTGATATCGGATGATATATACATTGCCGCTCGCAATGGCGTCGTGCTCGATCCTTCTTATGATATGCCGAACTGGGAGGAAGCATGGGTTGACGGCCCGTTTTCTCATGATCCCGAAGATAATTTTCCGATCCCCGAAGATCACACCTGCGAAATGCAGGGCGCGGATTACACGGTGTTTGATCCGCCGGTGGGAGATCCCCTCGATACTCAGGGAGATTGGGATTATTACGGGTCGTTCTTGATGACCACCAATACCGGTGTCCCGATTGATGAGACCTATTATCCATTCTCAATGGGGTGGTACCCCGAAACGGGGGAGGGAACCCAATGGTTATTTGAGGACCCCCCCGGAGGCCAGATTGTGCCTGAACAGGCTTACGGCGGTCTGTTCTTTACTATAGAGGGGTGCGAATATGTACCGGGCGATTGCGATCACAACACTGTTCCCCTGGAGATAGTGGATATCCTCGCCATGATCGGCCTGTACAGGGGCACCATAATGCCGATCTACACCTGCCCCTGCCCGCCCCATGGAATCGAGTTCGTCCCGGAGGCTGACCCCAATGGCAATTGCGTGGCCATGGAGCTTAATGATGTAGTAATCGAAATTGGCGCTTACAGGGGCTCCGTCAACGTATCGAGTTGCCCCGATTGCCCCGGTACACTCTGGCTCGGGCCCGACGGCCAGGAAGATCCGCAGGCTGTCCCTTCTCTGAAATCCAAAGTCAAAAATAGCGGAAAGCCGATGACAGATTAAAACATCTGCCGATATTTCAATAATAGAATGAAACGGGCTGTTCTGTAACAGCCCTTTTTTTTATGATTAGCCATTGATGGGCTTACATAAGGGAATTATATAGATTTGTAACATGCTGTCCATACTTATCTGCTATGTCATTCCCGACTTGATCAGGAATCTACTCCCTGTCATGCCGGACTTGATCCGGCATCCATTCCCTGCCTCCCC
>CBDVBL010000137.1:0-6149 GCA_965372205.1 uncultured bacterium | reverse complement strand
ATCTGCGCCACAGGCCTCCACCATGGAGTAAAGCTCATCGACCTGGTCTGCGGATAATGCCTTGGTCGGGAATATATACAGAGCCCGAGCCTCGGGATCTGCGGTCAGGAGATGATTCATTACGGGAAGGTTGTAGCAGAGCGATTTACCCGATGCCGTCGGCGTAACAACCACAAAATCCTTCGCTTGAGACGCCTTCTCGAAAGCCTCAGCCTGGTGACTGTAGAGTCTATCTATGCCCATGGTTCTCAATACACTGACCAGTTTCTTATCTACAGCATCGGGGAAATCGGCAAATTTGCCATCGGCTGGCGGCGATATATGCCAGTGACATATGTTAGGACCGAACTCCCTGGCCGTCTTGATCTTATCTAAAACCTGTATTAATCGCATAAACCTCTCCTCGGGACTAACCTCCAGAAAGCTATGATATCACATAATGCACTTTTGTGCAACTATTTTGTTTTATCAAAATCGGGCAACGATTTACCTTGCTTTGTTGTCTTCTTCTACTCTATAATGTCAAAAATGAAAGGGGGATTCGTGCGAAACCCAATTAGTATTTTCACCGTTTTTGTATCCTGCATTTTCCTATTGATAATCACAGACTGCGGAGAAAAGGCAGCTTCCGATGCTGAACTGGCTAAAGCCTCCAGGCATATGGCCAATAGCTTCATGGGCGAGTTAAAGGCCGAGCTTTATGCTGCTATCGAGGATTCAGGGGTAATTGCGGCAATCGCGATCTGCGCGGAGAGGGCACCAGAAATATCGGCCCGCTATTCGAGCCTGTCGGGATGGACCGTAAAGAGGGTAAGTGCTAAATACCGCAATCCGAATAATGCTCCGGATGAATTCGAAAAAGAGAGCCTCGAGATTCTCGAAAACAGGCCAGCCACCGCCGGAGATGAATACTTCACCTGGATCGATGAGAACGGGGATAAGTCCTTCCGGTTCTTGAAGGTGATTAAATTCAAAGCTACGTGTCGGAATTGCCACGGTGACAAGAGTAAATTCAGCGCCGACGTCGTAAAGATCCTGGATGAGAAATACCCCGAAGATCTGGCCACCGGTTTTAAGCTGGATGAGCAACGCGGAGCCTTTTCGGTCACGATCAAATGGCCGGAGGGAAAAGCTGTTTTCGATTCGGTGATGGCATCCATGTAATGCCTCCTAATGCCGAAATCCGCATATGAAATTATGAAACGATTGCTCCGGATCGTTTTGGACAGCAGATAGATTTCAGGGCCCCCAACTGAGGATGATCTGAATTCAAGCGACCATTGGGATAAGGTTTATCTATATTCTACATATATGTGATAGGGCTGAAATTTGGTCTTTAGATTTTGACTTTTGTCGGCAGGGTTAAATTCAAAAAGCAGTTGGGGCAAAAGGTGTCCGGCCGTGCGTCGAGCTCGTTGACGTTGGATGCGATACCCATAACACATTCTTCGGTGCAATTCTTCAATCCCAGAACATGACCTATCTGATGGAGCGCCACTGAGAATAGCCGGGTTCTTGTCAGTTTCTCATCCTCCGGCAGCCCGTGATATTCGGGTTTCAGCCGTAAAGATGACACAATGGCCGTACGGCCGACCGAGTTGGCCTGGCCGAATACAAAATTCTGGTTCGGCAGATAGAGGTCCTCCTCCGTCACCGCCAGGATGATTTCGTCCTCGGAGCCTTTCAAAAGCTCGAGTTTGGAGAGGATCGGAACCGCATAATACTGATTGGACTGAGCGTTATAGGCCTCCTCCGGCAGGCGAGAGACGATACCGGATTGCAGGCGAAAATTCATCTTCCTGGAAAGTATCTGACCAAGCCAGTCGGCATGCCCCCGGCTGTTTTCATCAAGGGGAACGACATAAATCTTTTCGTACATTGCTTCTCCGGCCTCCTAAAGAACGCTCATACAAATCATCAAGCTTAAAATAACTCACTATCTCTAAAAAACAACTCAATTCATCATGTTGTCTGAAAAAATCTCGATCTTGAACCGGTCGGTGAAATTAATACCTCCATTGGTGCACCGCATTTCGGGCACCATCCGAGAAAAGCGGCCTTCTTCTTCAGATAGACCCGCGTATACACGTTGCAGCAGTTGAATGTTACGCCGATAAATTCCCTTTTGCGGTTTCTTTTCAGATCAACCTCACATAAACGGGACAAAAATAACGCCGTAGCCGGAATGCCCCCGGCCGCGCCCCTGTTCTTATAATCGACAGATCCTATCAAAGCTGAATTAACGGAGGAAGCGGACAATCTCGATTTCCCGCCGTTCAATTGCTGTCTTCCATCATATGCAGGCAGGCAGCGCCGATCCACCCGGCGTCATTGCCGAATCGGGCAACTTTTATTTTCAGAACTGAGGTTGCCGAATCAAAGGCAAACGACTTTGCAGTTTTTCGGATTAACTCTATATATTCGGCGCCACCCTTCGACATGCCACCTCCGATCACCACGACCTCAGGGTTCAGCAGATTAACAATCGATCCGATGGCTGTGCCGATCATCTCCGCATTTCTGGTTACCGATTCGACAGCAGCCCTGTCGCCCGATTTAAAGGCATCGAAAATGTCCTCTGGTGTAAGGGAGTCGAGTTTTCTTTTCAGGATGGAATTTTTCTGTCTTTTGACAGCTTTCTTTGTTTGGTTGATAAGCGCCGGGGCGGCGACATAGGCCTCCAGCGGCCCGCGTTGTCCCGTCTTATATTTGATCCCGCCGTATTTAAAAATCGTATGGCCGTACTCCCCGGCGGCGAAGCTGGCGCCCCTGACAAGCAAGCCATTAACCACATAGGCTCCGCCAATTCCGGTGCCTATAGTCAAATAGAACCCTGATTTTGTCCCTTTCCCGGCGCCAAACATCGATTCGGCCAGGCCCATGCAGTTAGCGTCATTATCGCCGCTGATCGGTACGGGAAATCCTGAAAAGAGGTTTCGTATATTGGTCCCCACCCAGCCCGGGATATTAGGAGATGATCCGGTTATTATGCCCTCCGGGTATTTGACGGTACCCGGTGAGCCGATACCGATTCCGGCAAATCTCAATTCTCGCTTGCTCGCCAGATCGCAAAGCCTGCGGCCCGCTTTCAGCAGGTTTTCCTCGACCGCGGCCACACCGGTTTCAACCTGAGTGGGAATTTTAAACTTAGCTATAGATCGACCATCACGGGATAAAAGACCGGCCTTTATAAACGTCCCGCCGAGATCGATACCGCCATAACATTTCTTCATCTGCTGTTGAAAGCCTCCACGCCCAATTTCAGAATTCTCATAGCATCTTTAAGAGACTCGGTATTCAGGACATAAGCGATGCGACACTCGTCCACCCCTCTACCGGGCGTAGCGTAGAAACCCGGTCCCGGAGCGATCATCACTGTTTTGCTATCGACAGAGAATTCAGCCAGCATAAATTTGGCAAACGCCTCTGCACTGGAGATGGGAAGTTTCGCCATTGCATAAAACGCTCCCGCAGGTTTGAGGCAGACCGTGCTTTCGATCTGCATCAGCCCTTCATAGACCACGTCCCTTCTCCTCTTATACTCCGCCACTAAGTTCTCGAAATACTCCGGCCCAAGCCTTAAGGCCGCCTCCGCGCCGACCTGTTCAAGGGTGGGCGAGCATAGACGGGCTTGCCCGAATTTTACCGCCGCCTCATGCAATTTGCGGTTTTTTGTTACCAGGTTGCCGATTCGCGCACCACAGGCTGAAAACCGCTTGCTTATGGAATCGAGCATAATGGCGAATTCATCGACATCGGGAATATCAAAAATCGAGGTGTGCTCACCCTCGTAGACTAACTCCCGATAGACCTCATCAGACAACACAAATAGCCCATGCTCCCGGGCAATCCCTGCCACCATCTCCATCTCTTCCCTGGTGAATAAGGTCCCGGTCGGGTTATTCGGATTGCAGATCATTATGCCACGCATGTCGGTATCGATCGCCTTTTCTATGACATCACGAGGCGGCAGGTGAAAGCCGTTTTCAGCTTTCGTCTCCAGCGGCACCAGTTTTACGCCCGCCATAGACGCAAAGCCATTATAGTTGGTGTAGAACGGCTCGAATACAAGAATCTTTTCGCCAGGTTCCGCCACAAGCAGAAAGGCAAATACTATGGCTTCCGAACCACCCGTTGTAACAACAATTTGATCGGGTTGAATATCGAGACCGCATCGACTGTAATATCCGGAAAGCGCCGCCAGGTATGAGGCCAGGCCCTGGGAATGCCCGTAGGCCAGCACCTTTTGTGGATAGCTCTTAATCGCATCCCAGAATTCCGGGGGCGTTTCTATATCAGGCTGCCCAATGTTAAGATGATATACGCTGACGCCTCTTTTTTTTGCCTCCTGTGCGTATGGCACAAGCTTTCTGATAGGAGAAGCTTGAACCTCCATCCCTCTCCTCGACATCCTCCTCACCGATAAATCGTTTTCAACCTCCATCTTTTCCCCTTTTCCGATTCATATTACAATATCGGTATCGGCACCGCAGTTTGAGCACTTGCTGCCGTCTAATCCCATAACTTTGACGTTGTAAAAATTACGCTCAATCAACCTGGCCCCGCACGATGCACAAATCGTGTCGGGATCGCCCACGCCGGTTATATTTCCCGTATAAACATATTTCAATTTCGCTTTCGCGGCACGATAGGCGAATGCGACGCGCTCCGACGCCGTGGGAGAAGTATCCAATTTGTAATGGGGAAAATAGCGTGAAATGTGCAGCACTGTCGAGGGATTGAAATCGTAGATCCAATCGACAAGCTCCCGGATATCATCGTCGGAATCATTCTTTTCAGGTATCAGAAGGTTAGTAATTTCAACATGAAGGCCCATCTCTGCCGCAATTCCGATGGTCCTCTGGACATCGACCAACTTACCCTTACATAGCTTCCTATAAAAATCAGGCCGGATCGATTTCAGGTCGAAATTGGCCGCATCGATATATTTGAAAAGCTCCCTGGCGGGCTTTTCGTTGATATATCCATTGGAGACAATGACCGTGCAGAGCCCGGCGTCTTTCAAAAGTTTTGCAGAATCATAAACGTATTCAAACCAAACCAGAGGCTCTGTGTATGTATAGGCCACGCCGATCGATCCGTTTTTGCCGGCGAGTTTGACCAGATCGGACGGTGAGATATATCTGGTGTAGCTCTTTTCCTGCGATATGTTCCAGTTCTGACAGAAAACGCATGCGAAATTGCATCCATTAGGGCCTATGGAAAGTATATCTTTACCGGGCATGAAATGATAAAGTGGTTTTTTTTCAATTGGATCGACATTAAAGGCCACCGTCTTACCATACTCTGAGGCGTAAAGAGTGCCGTCGATATTGCCGCGTACCATGCAAATCCCCTGCTTCGAGGGTTTGATGACACAATTGACCGGGCAGAGTCGGCATTTCGCTTTGCTATCTTCCAGTTTATCGTAGTATCTGGCTTCTATGGCTTCCATACATTATTAAGATATTGTTGATACACCGAAAACGCAAACCGTATATAGAACATCAGGATTCGGGATTGACGTCCAGCAAAAGCATAAACCAAGAGAGATCAGATCATCTCTAACAATTCGTTAAAAACCCTCTCAGGAGTGATTTCCTTAAAGCAGTATTTTTCCGCCTGTCGGCACCGTTTTTTCCCGTGAAGACTGCAGGGACAGCAAAAAACATCGTCGCACAGAACTTTCGAGCCGGGCAACGTCGGGGAGAATCCAAGGCGCGGGCTGGTGGGGCCGAAAATGGCCAGCACCGGCGTTCCGGAAGCGCATGACAGATGCATGATTCCGGAATCGTTGGTAAGCGCCACCCGGCACCTTGAAAGCAGCGCCCCGACTTTGAGAATCTCTAAATCCCTGACCGGCGCCACTCGATGATGATTCATTGCCAGATCCCGGGGAATATCATCATCGGTCGATGAGATTACGAGAATGCCGATCTCAGGATCATCCAGCAACCGCTCCGCCACGGCGCGAAAATTATCATACGGCCATCTTTTCTCGTAATACCTGGCGCCCGGGCAGAGTGCAATTATCTTCTTACAATCAGACGGCAACTTCTTCGCAATGAAATCATCGGCATAATCGATATGCTCCGCCGGAATCGTTATGGCCGGAGGAGATGGTTGAATATTCATTCCCAGGCGGCGAA
>CBDVBL010000136.1:0-6314 GCA_965372205.1 uncultured bacterium | reverse complement strand
ATGCCCGTGAAACAGGTCATAGTCCAGCTTCTCTTGATTGATAAATTCTAACATGTTTTCAGTCAATTGCAGCAGAACTGCGTAGATCTCCTCTTTCGGTATGAATTCCCATGGCCCCGCCGGTATCCGGATGATTCTCACGTCGGGACAACCGGGAACGGGATCGATCTGGTCCCTCGAGCGATCAAACCAGCGCGTAATTATATCGACCTTTATATTATGCGCAGAAAGAGCCTTGGCCAGCTGTAGCACGTAGACGACCTGTCCGCCCGTATCCGTTATCCCTAGTTGTGGAACCGGATCGAAATAACCGTGCGTGCTGAGCATGCAGACATTCCTAATCTTGTTTTTTCTCATTATTCTTCATCACTTCATAATTCTTTGTTACAATTATATCGGCTCGGGGCTTATGCGCCGCTATAATCTCGTGCTCTATCTCGAGTATCTTCTCAAGAAATTCATCCTGCTCCTCCCTTGCCCTGTTCTGGCGCGATTCTTTCGTGTCAATATATGTCCGGTCGATGAAAACATGCCGGTGAACATTTCTCAGGGCGGTTGTATAGGTTCCCTCGACTATAACCGCTTTGATTTTTTCAAGACTGATTATCTCCCGTTCAATTCGATCCTCGTCGAAGATCACCAGTGGCTTTTCGATTTTAGTCTTGCCTCCCGCGATATCCTTCAGATTCTGATCGAGCAAATCAATGCGGACTTCGGATACTCCAACATGCTCGATATCTTTTCCGCGCATGGCGGCATTGGTTTTCGGAGGATATATGAAATAGTCGTCCTGCTGCAGAATTATGCACTTTATGTCCTTTTTAAGGAGCGATTCGGAGAGAGCTGAGGCGATTTCCGACTTACCGCTTCCTGATTCACCCGCAATGGAAACGATAAATTTGCTCTCGGCCCTTATAATTTCCGGGAAAAGCAGCTCTGCTATCTGCTCGCCGGCCCTAATATGGCCTTCATGTATGATGAGTTTATCGCCTCTCACCGGTTCGCTTTCCTTTCAGCAACGTCATCAAGCGTATCTACAATCATTTAGCTGATATTTATCAATTTTGCAACATCTAATAGCATACAATTGATAATACTCACTCCAAGCATGCTGATCTTTACAATATTAGGTTCCCTGGCGAGGGATTCGAACACGCACCTCCGGGGACAAAGATATAAAATGCTGCGCTGACAACGTTTTGTTAGTCTTATTTTTCCAATCATATGCTCTCCCCCCGAACTCAGCCGCACATGACCAAATGATATCGATCTGCAAAAAACTATTGCATTGCAGGGTATCTGATTATATTTTTGCAGCGGTAGATACAAACCTTATGTTTGAAAAATCTGAGGTTTGAATCTATCAATATTGTTTAATGGTTTTTGTAACTGAAAGAGCACAAACGCAATGAGTGCAGATAGGAGAATAAAATGAAGCTTTCCGATCGCCAGGAGAATGAGGTTACCGTAATTGAGCTCAAGGGAAACATTATGGAGGAAAAGGACAGAACCCTCTTTTATGATAAGCTTAAAAATCTCATTGGACAGAATAGAAAGAAAGTGGTGCTCGATCTATCGAAGGTCGATTGGATAAATTCCAGGGGTCTTGGCATGCTGATTTCCGGATTGACCACCATGCGCAACAACGACGGAGAACTTAAGCTGGCGGTGGTTGCGGATAAAGTGAAATCCCTTTTGACATTGACCCGGCTCATCACGGCTTTTGAAGATTACGAAACTGTTGAGGAGGCCGTACGTAGCTTCGGATAATCGCTTTTAGGCTTTTGAGAATCAAGCCAATCCCTGGAGAACATATCCCACAAGATAAGCGCCCAGGGCTGCAGCGCCGCCGACTATCAGCATCTCCAGGCCCGATCGCCACCAGCTTGTCCGCGTCACCAGCACCCTTATCGATCCGACGACGAACAGGGTGAGACCGGTCAATAATACCGACATGGAAAATGTATATTGTCCCAGGCTCGGAATTGCCAGGGCCATAACAAAAAACAAAAGGGGGATAAAGCCGGCCACTATAAATGAAACAAAAGTCGAAAGCCCATTGAAAAACGGATGACCGCTCTCCTCTATAATTCCGAGCTCCTCCTGCATCATGGTCTTCACCCAGATTTCCTTATCGGATGTAATTATCTCCACGGCCCGATCTAGATCTTTCCCGGAAAATCCTTTTCTTTTGTAGATCTCTCTTATTTCTTCCTTCTCGCCATCGGGATAGTTTTCAACCTCCCACCTTTCCCGCTCCCGCTCGCTTTGCTCATATTCCCGCCTGGATTTGGTGGAAAGATAGCTTCCGACACCCATTGAAAGGCCATCTCCGATCAAATTGGCAAATCCGAGTATCAACACTATTCCCGAGGAAAGCCCGGCGCCTTCAACACCTGCCACCACCGCAAATGTGGTTACGATGCCATCCAGAGCGCCATAAACCGCCTCGCCAATGTAGGCTCCGCTCTCCGTCTTATGCTCCTCGTAAGCGGCTTTTATTCGATCTGACGAGTGCGCCTTTTTTGAGGCGGCGGGGTCCTTCTTCCTATAGGCTTCTATAGCGTCCAACAATCTTTTACTTAACGAATACATTCATTCTCCAGTGTATCGGCTACGAATATTCGGCGCACAATGAGGTTATATATGAAAATAGAGGCACCGTCGCAACCGGAATAATCAGTTTGATTTTTCATTATGATCGACATAAATAGAATCGTATGATTGATTCCGTGCCAGGCGAGATCGAATTCGATCAGAGATTCATGAATGAAGCGCTAAAGGAAGCCGAAAAAGCGTTTGCGGCCGACGAGGTCCCGATTGGCTGCGTCATAGTTCATGAGAGCGTAATCATAGGACGCGGTTATAACCGCACTGAATCACTGCAGGACCCGACGGCCCATGCCGAGATCCTGGCCATAACCTCGGCCTCTGAGAACCTCGGCTCGTGGAGGCTTTCCGATTGCACCGTTTATTGTACCATAGAGCCCTGCGCCATGTGTGCCGGAGCCTTGATGCTGGCCAGGGTGGAAAGACTGGTATTCGGAGCACCCGACCCTAAATTTGGCGCTTGCGGCTCGATCTTCAATATCGTGCAGAGTAAAAAGCTAAATCACAGGATAGCACTCGCCACCGGAATCCTCAAAAACGATTGTTCAAGCCTTATGCAGGAGTTTTTCAAAAAGAAACGGAAGAAAGCACGATGACAAATCATTTCCCGCAGGATGACTATGAGATTATATCGAAGTTGTCATCTATCTCCCTCTATATAGTATTAGGATTCGATATAGCCGTCTTGATAACCGGCTATTTGATCGCGCAATCTGGAGGGATCATGACCGTGAGGAATAACCTGATCCGCAATATCCTTTTCATCGTGGCCGTTTCAGAGCTGGCTGCCATGCAGATCGTGAAAAGATCGATGTTATCGAAAATAAAGCCCCTGGCCAAGGATCAGTCTTTCGATTACAGGCGGCTTCTGCCGGTTTCGATTGTCATTGCCGCTTTCTGTTCGGCGATCTCGATTTACGGTCTCGTGGCGGTGATCCTGGGAAGTGAGCTCGAGGTGTTGCTTCTTTTCATCGCTATTTCGCTAATAGGGTATCAGCTTTTCCGCATTAGAATGAAGGATCTGGAGAAGCTCAGATAATTGTAGAGACAGAACAGTGTTCTGTCTCTACAGATAAATGACGTTTTTCTGCGTGTCACAACTTGTCCATACGGATCTGTAAGATTGTGATCGCCTTTTTCTCCTTTCTTCAATTCAGGGGTGAATATCAATCTCAGCATATTGTCATTCCCGACCCCGATCGGGAATCTTCTCTTTGTCATGCCGGACTTGTCCATACGGATCCGTAGGAATCCGGCATTCATCAACCCTGCCTCCCCCCTGGATTCCCGCGTGCGCGGGAATGACAGCGTAGCTTGCAGAAACTATAGGTTGCGGATTTTGTAGATCGGTATTTTAATGCCGACTCCGGGTTTGCGGGCAATAAATTGGCCGCCTACTCGCTGTTTTCTTATCTTATTGTCATTGCGAGAAGTCCGGAGGTCATACGACTCGTACGAGACGACGAAGCAATCTCTGCTTGCATCAAAATATAGATCGCTTCGCTCCCGTTGGTCGCTCGCGATGACTAACAATTGCAATTGTGCCGGCAGCCATCAGCAGCAAGGCAAGAACGAGCATTCCCCATTCAGATAAGGTTGGTATCTCTATATCCTCATCCGTGCGGCTGTAATATATTCCGCGCCCATTCAAACCGCTATCCTGCCTCCAGACAACGTGCACGGTCTCATCCGCAACCGCCAGATCAGGATTCAACGACTGTCCCGGATCTTCCTCCACCCGCTGTTCATCCTCCCAAGTCAAACCATTATCGATGCTCCGCATATAGTATATATCCACTTGGCCTCCCCGCCAATCCTCCCAAGCAACATGAAGTGAATCACCTTGCCATAAGATTCGAGTCGCATGAGCACGATGATGAGAAGTCAGCTGATCCTCCTCTGTCCAGCTATCCCCGGCATCGTAGCTATATCTGACGAATATATCCCCGGTCATAAAATAGGAAGAATATTTGAAATCCATCCAGCAGGCCACAAGATCACCCTCGTCATTTAAAGATATTGAAGGCCACAACGATCCTTTATCGTCCAAAGTGGAGAGCGCCACATTATCCGACCATGTTTCTCCCGAGTCCTCGCTTTTGATGTAGTAGGTTTCCCACTCATCATCATAATTGAACCTTCCTATCCACATGAAATGGATGGTATCCCCTCTGGCAACCATGTCTAATCGCCCCGTCTCCTGTGTTCTGAAAACTTCTGTTGGCTGGGTCCAGTTATCGCCCCAATCCACACTCCTGGTGAATTCAAATACTAATCCATCGCTCCAGCGGCTATAGATGAGATAGAGAACCCCCGCCGACGAACAAGCAGAGTACTTTCTCAATTCATAGTTATGTGTTGGAAGGACAAAGAGTATTTCACCCCACATCGCTCCACCGTCCGTAGATATCCTAATCCCCCAGTTAACTCTATTGGCGAACCCAAAGCTGTGCCTCCATGCAACTGTGATTGTTTCACCTGCCGCCAGAACCAGCGGTGATGTAGTACTGGAGGAATCGTCGCCAAATGCTATGTCTAACGGACTTCCCCAGTTGTCCCCCCCATCTTCGCTTCTCACATAAAAAGATCTATTCTGAGATGTCCAATAAACCACATGCAGCGTATCCCCATTGGCCGCTATCCTCGGGCCAAGGGAATAACCCTCATCGCTTATCCGCACCGGCGGCGTCCAGCCGGCGTATGCATAGATAGGCAAAAAGGTAATTGTAAAAGCAATGTATAGGCCACAGGCTTTCAAGGCCTTCATCGTGATGTCTCCCCTGAAAGAAGTTCTATATGTAATTTACTGCCCTTCTAATTTATGTCAAGGCAATAAAATCCTGAACCGGATAGTCAGCTTATGGCTTTCCCCTACATTCTCTCGTAGGGATAAAATATAAACAGCAATATCGCTATACCGAACAGGACCCACATGCCCGGCGTCAGGTCTCTGCCTCTACCCGAAAACAGTTTGAATATCGGGTAAAGCGCAAATCCGGCCACCATGCCGAATCCCAGGTTGAATGTGAAACTCATCAGGGCGATGGTAGCTACCGATGGGAAGAGTTCGGAATAATCATCGAACGGGATATCTTTTATGGGCGACAGCATCAAAAAACCGACCACAATCAAAGCGGCGCCGTAGGCAAAAGGCGGCACCGAAACGAACAGCGGCGAAAAGAACAAACATAGAGCGAACATCAAGGCTGTCACCACCGATGCAAAACCGCTCCTGGCGCCGGCCTCGATACCCGCCGCAGATTCGAGAAAGGTCCCGGTCGTGGACGTTCCCACAAGAGACCCGGCGACTGTCGCCACGGCATCGGCCATCATCGGTTTCTCGATTTCCGGAAGGTTCATGTTTTCATCGAGGAAATTGGCCTTAGCCGATACGCCGATCAGCGTTCCCATTGTATCCACGAAATCGAGAATGAAAACGACCACAATCACGCCCAGAAAATCACGGGTTAAGGCTCCGGCGATATCGAGCTTCAAGAAAAGAGGTGACAGCGACGGCGGCGAGGATACCAGTTTGGCCGGCCAGTCGGCGGCTCCCAGGATAAACGAAATAATCGTGGTTGCAATCAAGCCTATCAATATGGAGCCCGGTATCTTTCTGATCATAAGAATGGAAATGAGAATTACGCAGAAAACAGCCAACAGCGGCCCTGTGGCCGACAACTGTCCGATCTTCACCGGAGCGC
>CBDVBL010000135.1:0-6328 GCA_965372205.1 uncultured bacterium | reverse complement strand
GTGTTACTTTCACAGCGGATATGGATGATGATGAGAATCCTTCAAACGATACAAAAACCTGCGAGCTCGATTCCTACGAGCTGCCGCAAGAGCTTCAGTATTGTGACGAGACGGGTGAGGAAGGCCGTGCCTGGAACGGCGATTTCTCAGGTTTCGGCGTAGAGTTTGAAATACCGGAGGCCATAGAAGTAACGTCTGCGTCATTTAATGTGAATTCTGTTTCCCTGGCCGGCCCCGCTTACGTGTGGGTTTTGCCGGATGACGGGACGGGAAATCCCGATGAAGCCAATCCGCTCGCCGGAGATACGGTTACAGTTACCCTCCCCGGCTGGATAAATATCGATTTCAGTTCGGCAGACCTGACGTTTGAGGCGAACGAGAAATTCTTCGTCGTAGCAATTCACGCCAATCAGAGTACGTTCTGGTTCGGCATGGATAATGACCCTCCACTCTCGAACAGAGGCTGGGAGTACACTGGCGGTCTCGCTCCTGATCGAAATAGAGAAGTCTCGGACATAATGATCAGGATTACGGCTGAGGCGGCACAGACGGGGATTGACGATAATGAGGTTGCGCCGAAATCGTTTACTATCTCACAGAATTATCCGAATCCGTTCAATGCCAGAACCAATATCAGCTTCTCGATCGATCGCGAATCCGACGTTTCTATCGGAATCTACAACATTGCCGGGCAACGGGTGGCTGATCTCTCCGGTCACTTCCAGGCCGGTGAGAATCTCATTTCCTGGGACGCCTCCAAAGTCGCCACCGGAATTTACTTCTACAGGATTGAATACAATAACGCTTCCCAAACCAGGAAGATGGTACTCCTGAAATAAAACAATTCTCAATTCTGATAAAAAAGCCCCCGGCATATTTTTACCGGGGGTTTTTTTTATTCTAATCCAACCCTATTAATAGATGTAATATTCCAGGGCGCGCAAAGGAAATGTTGCTTCAATATCTATCATAAATTTCCTTGATATTGGAATTTCGGCGATTATATTGTCTGCAAGATATGTAAAGATAGTGTGAATTGCGATGCGCATCCTGGCGAGAGGTTGAGGTAATATAATCGGTGCCTATCGCTAAAAACGTTACAATTGAATACTGTAACAAAACCCGGCATTATTATGAATCTGGATAACAGGTTACGTTTGAATTCCCGGAATCATTCAGGGAAGAAGGTATCGGCTCCTTAATGGAAGTGTATATGAGGCATAACTTTTGCTAATAATCGGGGGTGAAACAAGGGTACTCCCGGTTATGTTGGTAATTAGCAGGAATGATTTAAGCATTACTTTTAGGCAGAAGATGGGACGGCAAAAATTATTGACGCTTGTGCTTGCCGTGCTTTTCATATTTGCGGCACCGGTAAATTCTATTGAATCAAAGAAGCTCTCAACAATGAGCACCTCTCATTTGAGAGCGTTAGAGATTCCGATGGACATTACCGAGGACGTGATAGCCTATGACGGAGAACCGGCCCAATACATCACAAATCCAAGCCAGATTGGAGCCGTATTTGCCGTGAGATTTACGCCCGTTCAGGCCTGTTCGCTTACCTATCTTACGATCGTATCCTACTCATTGCCGCCGCCAGAGCCAGGCCCTGCCAGCGTTCATGTTTATTCTGATGATGATGGTGAACCGGGCGAGGATTTAATCCCACCGTTTGCTGTTGTTCTTTCATCTGATATTTCTCGGCAGAGGGTAGATTTGCCTGAAGCCATCGATATCGGAGAGAGTGATTTTCACGTGGGAATCGAATATACGCAGATTCCCCCTCCGTGGCCGACAATAGACAACGATGGCGGTGGTACGGGCCGGTCGCGCTCCAGAATACCGGGGGAGGATTGGATTGTGATTGCAACTAGTGATCTTAACTTCCGGTCATATGTCATATATTATACTGTAGACCAAATACCTCCAACCATAGTGAGTTCAGAAAGAATCCTTGGCTTCTCCGGCGAGGGCGATCACCCAATTACAGCTACCATAACAGATGAAAGCGGAATTCTTTCGGCATACGTATATTATTCCACCGATGGGATCGAATTCTTGAGCGTTTCCATGGATAGCACGTCGGAGGATATCTGGGTTGGTAATATTCCGGCTCAGCCGATTGGCACCACAGTGTACTATTATATTCTTGCAATCGATAACTCACCATATCAGAACGAAGCCATGCTTCCTGATTCGGGTCCATCAAATCCATTCGTCATGGAGATCGTCGAGGGTCTGGAATTAGCTTATGATGATGGTTTCGCGGAAGTTTTCTGGATCGTGGGTGACGTATGGGATGACAACCGATTTGCTGTCAGGTTTACACCTGGCGATTATCCTGTAATGGTCACAGGGGCCAGGGTGCTCGTGGATGAAAATACTCAGTTCGAACTCACCATAAATGCTGATTCTAACGAGGAGCCTGGCGAGATCCTGGCCGGGCCTTTTATAAGTTTCCAGAACATGGGCGATTGGGCCGTGACCTTTTTCCCGGAAGATCAGCGGCCGGAGGTAACATCAGGTTCGTTCTGGTTAGTTTTCTACTGGCACGAAGACTCCCCGGATTCGCCAGGTGTAGGTGCAGACAATTCCGATCCCGATTTGCGCTCATATTATTACACCGCCACAGCCGGTTGGATCCCCTGGTTAGATTCGGATTGGATCATGCGAGTAATGGTCACCACCCCCACCGGCGTTGAAGAACTTGAAGAGGCCTACGATATGCCTGAAAGATTCACGCTCCTCGGTAATTATCCTAACCCGTTCAACCCGGCCACCGAGATTATTTTCGCCGCTCCCCGGAGCGGGCATGTCAGGCTGGAGATCTACAGTATCATCGGCCAGAAGGTGAAAACCCTTGTTGATGAATCTGTCACAGCCGGCCTGAAGGCAGTTACCTGGAACGGCAGCAGCGATCACGGGAATACAGTGGCATCCGGTATCTACTATTACAGGCTATCCACTGCGGATGGGATAGACGTTAAGAAGATGACTTTTTTGAAATAGCATCTCCGAATATTCTGTTTCAGGAAAATAGGGGGCCTCTTCGATCTTAAGAAAGGCCCCTCTTTTCTTGCTGATTTGGTTCAAAAGTCATTGACCTCTGAATAAGTCAACGTTCGTCTAATATATAACTCTCAAGGCCGGTATAATAGCGGACAGTGGCGGGATGCCCCCTTCAGCAAATGTGCAAGGCGATGCACATGTATCTGGATGATCTTATATCGGGGATTGTAACACCATCGATATCGGGAGCCAACCTATTGTAATACAATATATTACAACGAGCCTTTCATCCGGGAAACGCCACTGCGATTCGGCATGGCTTTTGACTTTATAACTTGATAGAGAAAGGGGGCTTTTGAAAATCGTAAAGCTAACATTTTTTGTATCGGTCCTAATGATGAGTTTAATTTCTGTTTCCGATGCAAATTCAAAAACGGCCATATTTCATCTCAAATCGCAAGGCCCGCATCTTCCACAGACGGCGAGAATTGGAGATAAGAAGGCCGGTCATCAGATGGTCATAGAGAATATTCGGGCCCGGGCGACACTATCCCAGGCCGATTTCATTGCAACGTTAGAGTCTTTAAAGGCCGAGGGTAAGATAGAATCTTACCGGCGATTCTGGATAGCCAACGCTGTATCTGTGACCGGCGCGGCCGAGATCCTGGCTACTCTGGAAGAGAGACCGGATATAGAGACGGTTTTCGATGATATTCCCGTGGAACTTATTGTCCCTGTAGCAACCGGGGATGCGGACCTGATGTCCGTGGGACCTGAGACGGGAATCAGGGTTATAAAGGCTCCGGAAGCATGGGGACTGGGGCTTGATGGTTCAGGCAGTCTGGTCTGTAATTTCGATACCGGTGTTTACGGCGATCATTCGGCGCTGATATCTAAGTATCGGGGCAATAACGGCGGCGATCATAACGAATGCTGGTTCGATCCTTATTCCAATACGATTTATCCAATAGATAATCACGGTCATGGGACACATACCATGGGTACCATGGTTGGATCGAGCGGTGAGGATACTGTTGGCGTCGCTCCCGGAGCGCAATGGATAGCCGCCGCAGTGGTGGATAGAGGCGGCGGTATCGAAAGATCGATATCGGATATCTTAGCGGCATTCCAATGGGCGGCCGATCCCGACGGCGATCCTGCGACGACTGATGACGTTCCCGATGTCATTAACAACTCCTGGGGGATTCCCCTGGGATATTATCCGGCCTGCGATCAGACTTTCTGGGAGGCGATTGATAATCTCGAAGCCGCGGGCGTAGTCTGTCTTTTTGCCGCCGGCAACGAGGGTCCGTACCAGAGCACGATTCGCACGCCGGCGGATAGAATTGCCACCGATTTCAGCTGTTTTTCAGTAGGCGCCATAGATGGAACCCAGGATGATTTTCCAATAGCAGGCTTCTCCAGCCGGGGGCCATCGGGATGCGATGATCTGACCATTAAACCTGAGGTTGCTGCCCCGGGCGTGGGGGTGCGCTCGACCAGCAGAACCGGCGGCTATTCGAATATGTCGGGGACTTCCATGGCCGCACCGCACGTGGCAGGAGCGGCGGCAATCCTGCGGCAGTTCAATCCCAGCGCCACCGCTGCACAGATCAAGCAATCATTGATGTATTCTGCAATGGACCTCGGCTGGTCGGGTGAGGACAACGACTATGGGTGGGGGCTCATTGATATCAGGCGGGCGCTATATTTCATGCCGCCGCCGGAAGGCATCTTCCCTGCATTGGTTTCGTTGGATATCTCCGGCGATGGTATTGCCGACCCGGGTGAGGAGTTCGAACTGGGTGTAGTAATTGAGAATCTGGGCCGGCCGGCTCAAGATATTGTGGCAACTCTAACCACACTCGATTCCAGAGTAACTGTGTTATCGGGCGAATTCCCGATAGACTATTTTGATCATCTCGATACGTTAACCGTGGGTGATTGGTCGGTAACATTCAATCCCGATATCGCTATTGGAGAGATGCTGCCTTTCAGACTTGATTTTTCCTATCCGGGTGGTTCGAGGGAATTAGACTTTTTTATCACGGCCGGAGGCCAGATCGAGCCGGGAGTAGCCACGCATGACAATGGACTTCTGGCTTTCAGCGTATCGAATATCGGTCAATTCGGATTGGGCCCGGAGTCGTTAAATCCGCTGGGAGGAGAGGGCTTTAAGTATCCTGCCGAAGGTCTCGATTTTCTTAGAAACGGGTCACTTGTGCTGGCTACCGATGCCTACCATGTTTCCGACGGCGCCATATCATCTGATCCCGATGCCACGGATGATGATTTTGCCCCAGCGGTGGGTGGATTCCCACGGATAACGGAGCCAGGGCTATATTCCGACCAGGATGGATTTGCCGTTTATTCCGACAGCGCCGCCGAGAATCCTATCGGGATTCTGGCAACCCAGAGAAGCTTCTGCTGGACTGCCCCCGATGCTTACCCGTTCGTCACGGTGGAATTCACATTGGAGAATATATCCGGCGTTACCGTAGAATCGCTGTATGTCGGCATATTCTGCGACTGGGATCTGCCGTTATCCTCCGGCAGCGATGATATCGTGGGATATATCGATTACGAATCGCTGGGATATGTAACCGATCTATCGACCGGCATTTCGGTTGGTGTGAAGACGATAACATCACATGCCAGCTCCTATGCGGCCATCGATAACTCCGGTCTCCTCGAAGACGGCTTTACGGATCTGGAGAAATTCGACCTGATGATATCAGGTTTCGATAATGTCTCATATTCGATCCCCGGCAATTATTCTCATCTTATCACGGTCGGGCCTTATAGAATTGATCCCGGAGAATTCGAGGTTGTGGCCTTTGCCTTTGCAGTCGGCGACGATCTGAATGAACTTATATCGAATGCTGAAATAGCATTTCTTCTGTATCCCGGCCTGACAGGAACAGAATCTGCAGAAATGCTTCCGCAGTCTATTTCCGTGATTACCAACTATCCTAATCCGTTTAACGGTAATACGATTATTGAAGTCTCGGGAGATCCCCGGGAGAATCAGGTTCTGAACATTTATGATATTGCAGGCCGGCTGGTCAGCAATTTGCCCCTGGGTAACCAAGGCCGGGTCGTATGGGACGGCACTGACCGAAACGGCATCGAGGTGGCCGCCGGTATATATTTTGCCAGACTTTCAAATAACGGCTCTGCGGTCAGAAAGATGATCTTTTTGAAATAAAGTTTTCCTCCCTCCTCTCTACAAATCCTCCGGACATGTTTCCGGGGGATTTGCTTTTTTATGCGGTCGTAGACAGAATACCACGGCTTTAGCCGTGGATGAATGAGC
>CBDVBL010000134.1:0-6358 GCA_965372205.1 uncultured bacterium | reverse complement strand
GGATGGAAGGATGGAATGTAAGCTTCTTGAGGGCATAATAGACGCCCACCCCCGATCCAAAGATTCCTATGGCAAACAGAAAATACCGCAGCAACTCTGCTGATCTATTCGAGGCATACTGCTCCCAGAAATACCCTCCGAATCCCATATTCTCATGCCTTCCGAACTGATTTGAGAGTCTCCCCCGACGGTAAAACATGCGGCTTATCATGGATTCCTGACCGTATTGTTTGCGCTCCAGAAACGATACGAATCTATCGGGTGTTGAGGGATCGTTTTCATTGATTACAGGATTTTGAACCGCGCGAATCGGTATGTAGATATGATTTGAATAACCGAGTATCGAAACCACGAATAAGGCAAAGGCCAGGCCGTAGTTAGCCCGTCCTCTTATGAAATGAGATGATTTATATCTATAGGCCAGTATACCGGTTACTACCACACCCAATATCATCAGGGTCACCCAGATCATGTAGGACTTTTCCTGCACCCAGGGGATCATTAATCCGATTATGAAATAGGAGGGAACGGCGACTGAGAACAGTATAGCCCAGGTAATCCAGTACAAGGGATCTTTCAGTTTCTTTCTATCTATAAGGGCGAAAAAGATAACGAAAGCCGGAACCACCAGAAATCCGGTCAGGTGGATTCCAATGCTCAAGAACAGCATATATGTTATGAAAATAAGGAGCCGGTCCGATCCGCCTTCCGCCTTTTCATCGGCCCATTTAACAGCCAGATAAATACTGAGCACCATGATCAGCATGGCCAGGCCGTAAACCTCGGTCTCTACAGCATTGAACCAGAACGTGCTGGAGAATGCCAGTATCAGAGACGATGAAAAAGCGCCTATCCTGATACCGATTTGTCCCAGGAGAGGCGGGCCATGTTGGGCGAAAGGAAGCCGACGGCAAACTCGCACTACCAGAAGATAAGCTAGGAATGCGGTGATTGCGGATGATGCCACGGAGATGATGTTTGTTCTCTGGGCAACGTTTTCAAAAGGAGCCAGGAGGATGAACAGCCTTGCCAGGATTACGAAAAACGGCGTACCCGGCGGGTGCGGGTTGCCAAGAATATTCGCGGCGGCGATGAATTCTCCGCAATCCCAGAAGGAGAGAGTAGCTGCCATTGTCCTGAAGAAGACGGCAAACGGAATAATCAAGCTCAGAGCGCCGAATACAATCGAGATGATTCTAACGACGCTGTTATTGTTATCAAGCCGGGAAATATCGCACCTCCTCATCCTAATTTCACAGGCAGACAAAATAGCGGCCGCTGACCATTTTGTCAAATTGTAAAAGCTTATCAAGTGATAAAGGATTCTGTCGATACCAGAATGGAGATAGTAAAACACAAGGAGGCATGATGTTGGCATGGTGTGCTATTCTGTTCATTCTGGGGATCCTTGCTTTCATGGATACGATCTTTAGCTATGGAGAGATCTTCCGCAAGGTTAATTCAGTGGTTTTCATGCTCATATCCCTGGGACTCCTGGTCAGAACCAGTATGAAGATGAGGCTTAAGAGAATCGAGCGGCTTATTGCCCGGGTTACTGAACTCGAAGAACATGTAGCTCAACTTTCCAGATCTTCTGCTCCATCTGTCACCGAAAAAGAAGAAATCTATTAATAATCATCCGATTTCGCCAGGGGGTTCAAGTCGTTTTAAGCGTTCCCTGGCTGGCTCTGTAACCGGCCCTTCCGGAAATTCCTCCAGTATCCTACTATATGCGGCTCTCGCCAGAGGGATCGTTTCAACATTCTCCATATATAAATCTCCGAGGTTGAGGCAGGCGCGATCTGCGTAAAAACCTTCTGGATATCTATCGATATAACGTTTGAAACTCTCTATGGCCAGACGGCTTTCACCTGCTTCGGTATAGGCCACTGCGGCCTGGAATTCAGCCTGCTCTCCGATAGATGAAACATAAAATGCGGTGTCTGAGAAAATCCTGGCCGCCTCAAGCGAATGCCCCATAACCCGTGCCTTCGCGCCAGCCGCAAACCTGTCAAGATATCTGCTGTAACCGTCGCCGATGATTTCGGCGTTAATGACGATCAGTCTCTCCAGAGCATTATTGGCAAAATTACCACCTGGATATTGAATTGCCAGCTGATTATATATTTTTTTTGCCCTGTCATATTCGCCTTTGAAGAATGCCAATTCGCCAAGCAGGTATAGAGCCCTTTCGGACTTTTCATCCGGTTTTCGATCAATCGTTACAAGTGTAACCAGGCTCTCGGCGAGTTCCGGTTTTTCCATTTTTATAAAACATGAGGCCATCTCCACCCTGATTTTGTTTTCGATGTCCGCAGAACTGATGCGCCGAATCACATTTTTCCATGTGGCCACAGCCTGCCGGCAGTCGCCCATATCAATGGCAAAAATCGTCCCCACGAGATATCCCGATATATCTCTGATTTCGGGATCGGCGGCGTTCATGGAAAGGGAGACCAAAGCGCTCACCGCCTCGTCGATTAATCCGGCGGCCCGAAAGGCTTTACATTTCAGCAATAGGGCAGGCTCTTTGAAGGCGGCGTTCCTGGAGACCTGAAAATATTCGTCCACAGCCGTGATTGTGGTGGTATAGGCTCGGGAGTCATAGCAATGTTCTGCGAAACGATAGAGAGATGCGCCATCGTCTCTTTGGCCCCTGCCGAGAGTTCTATAGACCTCCAGAGCTTTTTTCATCTCGCCCGTCTTTATATAGAGATTGCCCAATACCTGATAAATGCTCTGGGATCGGGAAAATTCTTCCATCGCATTGCGAACGGCTGAGATTATTTCGTCGGGATTGTCAGCGTCCTCCAATAAACCCAGGATCCTGGTGGAAATGGTGTTGAGTTGCCTGGGATTTCGATCGAGTTCCACGAGGTATTCGTGGACGGCCGTGGAATATTCCCTTTTTGATTCGTATATACCGGCGAGCTGTGTTGCAAATAAGGAGGGATCCCCGAAATTGACGCGTCCGCGAGTATATGCTTCAACGGCGCCGTCGTAGTCACCATACCGGAGCCTGTAATTGGCGACATACATATAAACCGACGTATTCATTCCCCCTCGATCGAGCGCCAGATTCCAGAGTGAATCTGCGGCCGGGCGATCATCACGCAGGAATCTGACATTTGCCAACTCGGCGATAAGCAGTGGGTTCTCGGGGCTGTTGGCGAGTTGTCCATATATCAATTTCTCAAGCTCCGGATACATCTTCGCTCCGGAATAAACTATCTTATGTAGCGATATAATGCGCTGATTTTCACCGTAGGTTTTGACCATATAAGACAGGAATGATAGCGCCCGTTCAAAATCGCCGATTTTGATCAGGCTATTGGCGGTGTCTAAATCTCTATCTAATTGATTTCGCAACGGCGCATCGAGAATCTGACCGGGCGCCGAGGACCAGGCTGCAAGAATCATAACCATCGCAAGAAGGCCCAGATTATGACAAAGACGCTTACTGTTCAAGAGCAGCTCCCTCGTTTTGAAGCGATCTGAAATAAGCCTTGATCAATTTTTCATATTTCCGCGGGTATCCTTCCTGCAGGGCTTTTTCAATGATATTGGATAGCCAGCCGCTTCTATTTGAGTAATCGTCAGGTAAAACGGGGCTTCTTCTGGCGATATCTATCCCCTGCTCGGCCTTTCTTCTTCGGGAGAACTCGCGGCGATTGACCGATTTCTGAGCGTCGAGGAGCCGGGACAGGATTCGCTGCTGGCGCTCAATGGTTTTGCGATCGAGTTTCGATCTTACCAGGTCCTCGGATACTTTTTTCATCTCGTCGGCGAGGGCGTCCAATCGTCCCAGCATATTGCCACGCTTTCCGAATTGATCATATAATTCTTCAAGCTGCCTTCTCAACATCTCCTGCTGCGCGCCCAATCGCCTTAACGATTGTTGCTGGCTCATTGTTAAAGGCATGCCGGGCTTCGGCATAAGCATCATAGTTTGCTGATTTAACCCGGATTGCATTTGCGACATCTGGGCCATTTTCTTCATCATCTCGGACATTCCGGAGCCGGAGCATGAGCTCATGCATGCTTCCCGGGCCTGCATCAACATAAATACGACAATATTCATGTTTGCCATGGCCGAGATTTCGCTTTTGACGGCTTTTCCCGCCGATCTGCTGTCGAGACTCCTGGCGGCGTCGGAAAGATCGCTGAGAATCTGCCCCATGTGCCTGAGAATCGTTATATTGACGAAAACTGTCTGCTTGGAAACATCGGATATCAGCTCTGCTATCCTGTTAGCCGCCGCCTCGATCTGTGATTCGAGACCGACTAACCTACGCAAATTCTCAGCCGAACCCTCAAGGCCACGGGTTGAATCGAGCAATCCTTCCTGACGCCGGGATAAGTAAAGCAAATTCTCGGAGGCTCTTTGCAGTTTCCTGGTTATATCAGCCAGCATTTCCTGTTGCATGGCATCTCTGGCCCGCTTCAGGGCATCCAGAACCTGCTGGAGATTCTCGGAGAGGTTTTTCCCTCGCTTCTGGCACATCCCTTTACTGCCGCTGCATGACGACATCATCATGCCGGCAAAATCCTCCGGTATCTGAGGGTCATTTATTTGCTTTTCAGCGTTGGCCTTTTCGGGCTCGGGGACGAGCTGCATGTCGGCATCCATTTGCTTGAGTTGCTCGAATTGTTCTTTAAGGGAGTCGAATTGTCCGGAATTGTTCTTGCAGGCTTGAGATTGATCTGCGAGAGCGGATGAATCGCCGGCGGCATCGACATTCTCGTTTATCTGACTTTGATCCTCCAGTATTCGCTCCGCCATCTCCACCAGCAAATCCATTTTCTGCTCTATGGCCAGTTGTTTCATCAGCGACAGCGAGCGGTCGAGATTCTCCAATAACTCTTCCGAGGTCATCTGGAATTCCTCGAGCGCCTGCCGCAGTTCCTCGGGATCCATATTATCCAGCGCTTCCCGGAGCTTTCTCATGGCTTCCTTTAGTTCGGGGGTGGCGATCTCCTCCATGAGCGTCTGAAGTTCCTGCAGCTTCTCTACGATCTCTTCACTGATCAGCCTGTTATACTGGAGATCCTCGAGATTCTCCTGCATATCGTCGGCCAGATTTTGAAGCCTATCCGCCAGATCCTGCTGTTTTTCCAGGACGTTTTTGGCCGTCTGCTGGTTTTCCCAATCGATCTCGGTGGCTTTGAGCATCTCACGGGCGATCTCATTTACATGTTCCTGCAGTTCCTCCTGGTCTTTCAGGACCTCTTCGAGCTCTATAATCTGCTGCTCCTGCGATCCCTGGACCTCCGCCAGTATCTCGTCGAGGCTGGGCAAGCGGGCGAGGTAGGTTCGGCTTTTGGCCCATTTGGGCCCTGATATAATATCGTTGTCGCTTACCTCGCAGTGGTAATAGATGAGATCACCCGGCAATGGGCTGATATCGTTGATGTCCCATTGATAGCGAACCATCTGCTCCAGCGCCTGCGGATCGGATATAGGCAGATGCTCTTTCGCAGGCTCGGATTGGCGTCCCTCCGAGATCATCCACCAGACCAGATTAAACTTATCGAAACCGTAATCGTCGCCAATCGAGACCTCCAGAGGGAGAATCATCCTTTCGCTTAGATTGACATCGATAGCAGGAAACACAATCTCGATAGATGGCGGATAATCGTCGAGGACCTGAAAATCGTACCATATTGGCTCAGGGTTGCCACGTCCCGCAAGATCAGTCATCATTATTGTGTAGCGGCCGTTTCGATTGATTGTAAACCTGCCGGAGATCAGATCGCCGTCAACCCTCAGATTTGCTCTCGAGGAATCGTCATATAGCTGATAGGCGCCGGAGAGGGATTTATTGGCGGTGGCTTCGATATTGACGATGGAACCCTTCAGGGCGGCGATATTGCCGTCATTCGGATCTCCGACGGCATCCGGTAAGCCGCTGTAATCCGGGAAGTCTGTTCTCAGATTTATATTCACCAATCTGGGAGGATCGACGATTTCGATATGGGCCAGGTTGGATTCGATACGTCCAGATCTGGCATAAACGTCGATAGACCGCTTGATATTTCTGAACATGTGGGTAAAGGCCGGCAGACTGTCGTCTTCGACGCGATCCATCGGTTCGGAAGCCCATTCGCCGCCATCGAATCTGAAGTGCATGTTTACTCCGCGGGGCGTCTTGCCTTCCGGGATAGCTTTAATTGTCAAATCCTTATTTCTGAAAAACTCTCCGCCCGACGGCTCGATTTTGATTGAAAACGCAGGTGGTTTGACAATATCTGCTCGGGGGTGTGAATACAGTTGCCAGGTCTGGTGCACAATCGACGGATTTATCATAAATCCGATTGCAGCGGCAACTGCCAGGAAACCGGTTTTTAGCGATGACGA
>CBDVBL010000133.1:0-6361 GCA_965372205.1 uncultured bacterium | reverse complement strand
TTGAGTTACAGGCCATCAGTAAAGAGAAAGGTTGGGTATATGAAGACGAGAAGATAATCAAGGCCAACGAACGGGTTAGCGATTTACACTGGGAGAAGTTGATGTCCCTGGCGCGATATAAGAGAACCAGGATTCGTCAGAGCAACATCTGGCGTTTTCTCCTGCCGCCTTTAGGTCGGCTATTCTTCGTCGCTTTTCCCATTTTATTCTTCGGTTTTTATATTTATAATTTCCGTCGACGGGTATTTGCCTCGAACTCAGCCCTGATTCTGTTCTCCATATTTCTTGCGGGGTTGGTTATCATCTTAAACATCGTTATTTCTCAACAGTATCTGTCGCCTTATCTGGTGCCGATTACAATCGTTTCCATGCTGGTGACTATTGCCTATGATCTTGAAACGGGTCTCTTCCTGACATTCTCAGCGGCGCTTCTGGTCGGCATATTATCCGGATTTAAGCTCGACGTAGCGTTTGTGGGGATCGCCGCCGGGACCGTGGCTACCTTCTCGGTTCGGAGAGTTCGCCATCGCCACGAGTTTTACCGCTCAATCATCTATCTATCGTTAGTTTATTCCGGGATAGTCTATATAATCGAATCGTTGAAATTAACCCCGGCGCCCGATCTCTGGCGGCATACCGGTCTGGCGGCATTGAATGGATTTCTTTCGCCGATTCTGACAATCGGGCTATTGCCGCTATTCGAAACGACTTTCAAGCTGACCACCGATATTACGCTATTAGAACTTTCTGATCTAAACAGACCGTTGTTGAAACGGCTCGCCGTGGAGGCCCCCGGCACCTACCATCATTCGATAATGATCGGGACTCTTGCTGAGGAGGCGGCCAAAGCGATCAACGCCAACTCTCTACTGGCCCGGGTTGGGTCATACTACCATGATATAGGCAAGATGCTCAAACCGGAGTATTTTGTGGAGAATCAGATGGGCGCAAGAAACAAGCATGAGAAACTGGCGCCCTCTATGTCCGCACTCATATTGGAAGCGCATGTCAAGGAAGGCAAGGAGTTAGCCGAGGAAAACGGTTTGCCGGACTGCATTATAGAATTCATTACGGGTCATCACGGGACAAGTATTATGACATATTTTTATGAGAAGGCGAAACAGCAAAAAAGCGATGACGACGTAAATATAGATGAGTACCGATATCCAGGTCCCAGGCCTAAGGCCAAAGAAGTCGCCATCGTTATGCTGGCGGATTCAGTGGAGGCGGCATCGCGCACGGTGGATGAACCCACTCCGGCTCGCGTCAGGAATCTGGTGAGGAAAATAAGTTCGGCTAAATTCGCTTCCGGGGAGTTAGAAGGATGTGATTTGACCCTGAGAGACCTTCACCTGATCGAAGAGAGTTTTACCCGGGTTTTGCTCGGGATATATCATCGAAGAGTTGCCTATCCGGAAAAGGAGGAGGAAGAAACCGAGGTATGAGCATTTCGGTTATGCTGGCCGATGGTCGGTTTTCTCTGGATGAAAAGGCGCTGGCGGCAGCGGCGGCCAGCGTATTGAAGTCGGAGTCGGCTTCTGGAAAATCTATAAGTATCATATATTGTTCCGATAGATATATTGAGGGACTGAATAAAAGATTCAAAAGGAAAAGACAAACCACCGATGTACTGGCCTTCGATCTGTCAGATTCCATCGAACCCGACTTTATAGGAGAGGTTTATGTGAATCTTCAGCAGGCGAAGAGACAGGCTAAAGACCGCAGTTTACCGTATAAAGAGGAGGTGAAAAGGTTGACCATTAATGGCGTCCTGCATCTATTGGGTTACCGGGATAGACGGAAGACCGACCGTTTGAAAATGTGGGGTCGTCAGGAAGGTTACCTGTAAATATGGAAATGGCCGATAACGAATCGGATAAACCGCCGGGGAGTTCCGGGCCTGGCAGTCTCTCCATTTTTGGATGGCTGAAAAAAATCCTCGGACTCCGGAAAAAAGCAGATCTAACCTCGGAAGAAAGAGAAAAGCAGATTGAAGAGTCTATAGAGCGATTTGCCTCCCAGGTGTCATCGGAGGATAACATCCTGGAGAAGGATGAACGCAAGATGATTCACGGCATCCTGGAATTGGGAGGGACCGCTGTAAAAGAGATAATGGTGCCCCGCATAAATATGATCGGGATAGGCACGGGGACTGCACTTCACGAGGCTATCGACATAATCAAGCGATCGGGGCATTCGAGACTTCCTCTCTACGAGGAGTCGCTTGACGATATTAAGGGAATATTCTACGCCAAGGATCTCCTCTCCTACGCTCTGAAGGGAACGGACTTAGATCTCATTGCTATTGCCCGCAAAGCGTATTTCATTCCGGAGAATTTGAAGATAGACGATCTCTTACGGGACCTGAGAAAAAGAAGACTACATATCGCAATTGTTGTCGACGAGTATGGCGGCACCTCCGGGCTCGTAACCATGGAAGATATTATCGAGGAGATCGTTGGCGAGATCGAGGACGAGTACGATAACGAACCTCCACCCATAATAGAGCTGTCGGCAGGCTCGTATATGGTCGAGGGGCCGGTTACCATCTCGGATCTCAATGAGCAACTTGGTCTGAGAATACCGGACAGATTTGAAACTGTAGGAGGTCTGATCTATGACCTCGTCGGATCTCTACCGGAAAAGGGACAGATTGTAAAATATCACAATATTAAGTTTGTGGTTCACAGGGTTGAAGGTCAGCGAATAATCAAGGTCAAGCTGGCGGTTGAAGGGAAATGGAGCGAGGGAAATAGCTGAATTGAGTTAGCTCGGCCGCATTGCTGGAATGGCTGACCGGAGAGCCATTGGACGTAACCGGCTAACACCGGTAAGCAACCATGATTTTTCTGAATTTAAGGTGAGAAGCTTAGTAAACTCTGTCAAAATAGACTCCTATCATCCGGATAAATTATCATCGGCTCTGAAGGTTTTACTTTCGCCGTTTGGAGGTCTTAAGCAGTTCGTCAAGCCGGGGATGACCGTGCTTATAAATCCCAATCTGCTCTCCGCCAGAACTCCGGATATGGCCGTCACTACGCACCCGGAGCTGGTGGCGGCTGCAGTCCGGGAATGCCTCGAGATAGGAGCCGGCGTCTTGATAGGCGATTCGCCTGGCGGCGTGGAGAAAGGTTTAAAAAGGGTTTGGGATAATACTGGCATGACCGATGTTTCTAAATCCACCGGCGCCCGGCTTGTGGGATTTGAATCCGGCGATGTTCAGGAAGTAACCGTAGAAAATCGGAGATATTATCTTTCCAGGTATGCTTTCGATGTTGATTTCATAATATCCATTCCTAAATTGAAAACCCATGTTCTCACCAATTACACGGGCGCCATAAAGAATTGCTATGGTTTTATACCGGGTTTTCGAAAAGCGGATTATCATAAGAGAAATCCGGATGCCAGGTCATTTTCGAGGGTTGTGGTTGATATCTTTTCTCTTGTGAAACCAGGGCTTTTCATTATGGACGGCGGCCTGGCCATGGAGGGCGATGGGCCGGCGTCAGGAAATCCCAGATGGCTCGGATATCTGTTCGCCGCAACCGACGGCGTGGCAATGGATAGCTCTGCAACCTCAATTCTGGGGGTCGGGAAGAAGAAAATCTGGCCCACCGAGATCGCAAGCTTGAGAGGTCTTGGCTGTTCCGAATTATCATCAATTGATAGAAGAGGACCTGCCTTCCTTAACGGCGTTATTTCCGATTTCAAGATGCCGTCGAATGCCTATATGAATTTTATTCCTTCCTTTGCTGTAAGAACGCTGGAGCCCTATCTCTGGGTGCGCCCGGCCATCGACCACCTATCCTGCACGATGTGTAATGAATGTCTGGAGAATTGTCCGCAGAAAATAATTTTCGAAAAGGACGGCAGGTTGGAGTTCAAATATGATGATTGCATAAAATGTATGTGCTGCCACGAGCTATGCCCGCATGAATCAGTGTATCTGGAAAAGAGTCGCTTGGCCCGGCTGATCGGCTAATTGTCCTGCCATCGCAGGTTAATATTTTCCTCAAATGAAAAGCCCCTCTCCGGCCGGAGAGGGGCTTTAAACTCGGTTGCCAAATCCTGAAGCTATGACAGATGTTTGGAAACCAGCTTGGTCATCTCAAACATATTGACCTTGCTCCTGCCGCCAAATACGACTCTCAGGGCGGCGTCGGCGTTGATCATTCTCCTGTTGACCTTATCCTGAAGTTTGTTTTTCTTAATGTAGTTCCAGAGTTTCTTGGTGACCTCGGTTCTCGGAATCGGTTTGCTGCCGACCACCGCTGCCAGCGCCCGACTTATCGTCATCGGCCTCATAAATGCCGGGTTTGGCTGTCTTTTGGCTTTCTTTTTGGCTTTCTTTTTGGCTTTCTTTTTTACGGTTTTCTTTTTGGCTTTTTTCTTCGCCGGTCTTCTCTTGGCCGTTTTCTTTTTGGCCTTTTTCTTTACGGTTCTCCTCTTGGCCGTTTTCTTTTTGGCTTTCTTCTTGGCCTTTTTCCTTTTCGCAGGCATCTAAGCCTCCTTTGGATTTGTTACCGCTGGTAACGATTCGGTTTGATTATTTAGAGATTTTTCTGAGCTGCTCGAGTTTTCCCTCCTGCTATTCATATCAGTGTTTTTCCTGAGATTGATTTTAGGAGATTATTTTGAAAAATATCAACAAAAAACATTACTTTTTTTGCCAAAATTCGATTTTTTTTCAGGGCCGATAAGCGTAGGCTCTTCCGGGATTATTTCTGTTTTATCCGGCTCTTATGACTTTTTTCCCTATTCGTAATTCGATTTACCCTGAAAGGCACATCCCAGGGTATCGCATTCAAGGATTGACATTCATTTTTGAATTCTTATATTGAGACGCGATCCCGGGAAAGGAAGGTGGCTATGAAGGCGAAATACTTTACAGACATCGATAAGATATCCCAGATTCCGGAAAGCGAGCGATCGAAGCTAAAGCAAGAGGTGACAGAGCGTTTTGCATTCCGGGTAAATGATTATTATCTGTCTTTGATCGACTGGGATGATCCGGACGATCCGATCCGGAAGATCATTATCCCTGATATAGATGAAATGACCGCGTGGGGAAGTCTTGATGCCAGTGATGAAGCCTCCAATTATGTTGTGCCGGGATGTCAGCATAAGTATGCAACCACTGCTCTGATATTGGTGAACGAAGTCTGCGGGGGTTATTGCCGGTTCTGTTTCCGCAAGAGATTGTTTACTCGGGACAGCGATGAGGTTTCCAAAGACATTTCTCCGGCCATAGAATATATAAGGTCTAAACCGTATATCAGCAACGTGCTCTTAACGGGCGGAGACCCCCTGATTTTATCGTCGAAGAAACTGGAGTCGATCTTAAGGCCCCTCAGGGAAATCGAGCATGTTCAGATAATCAGAATAGGCACCAAACTACCGGCTTTCGATCCGTTCAGAATAATCGACGATCCCGAGTTACCATCGGTAATATCCCGTTATAGCACCAGGCAAAAGAGAATATATCTTATGATGCATTTCAATCATCCGAAGGAGATAACCGAAGAGGCCGCCCTGGCGGTAGACATATTGACCAGGTCGGGGGCGATCCTGACCAATCAGACACCGATATTGCGAGGTATTAACCACGATCCGGAGACGCTCGCCGAGCTTATGAAAAAGCTCTCCTATATAGGAATAACGCCTTATTATTTCTTCCAATGCCGCCCCACCGCGGGCAACAAGACTTATGCAGTACCAATGATTGAAACCTATACCAATCTGGAGCGAGCTAAATCTGAGGTGAGCGGGTTGGCCAAACGTTCCAAATATGTCATGTCGCACGCCACCGGTAAGATCGAGATTTTCGGCCTGACCGATCGGTATATTTATATGCGTTACCATCGCGCCCGCGAGCCGGAGGATGAGTCGCGCATGTTGATCTGCCACAGGAACAATAATGCCTACTGGCTCGATGATCTGCGAGAGGTCGGTCAGCCGGAAGAGGACCCTGATGTCCCGCATCCCTATCGATCTTATGGCCCGCAATAGATTCTAAATTTATCATATAAGTACTGTGATATCGGCTCTTCGCGGGAGGCCGAAGTTTTTTTCAGGAGATCGCGGCAGCAAAGAATCGCCGGGAAGAATATGATACGGCACTCTCCCATAATTCCCTTGAATCTGCCTCCCGCTGAAGCTAATATTTGAGATTAGCTATGGACTCCGTGATATCCAGGGTTAAGATCTACGGTGAACTTTACGGCCACTGTGGAGGTTGCGTGCCGATCTGCACATCGGAGACTGCTGTTAAAAAACCCGAGCCTGACCGGATTGGCGCGCTATATGGTGGCAGGATGATGTTTTCAGGCTTTCACTTTTTTTGCGAGTCTCGATTTGATCC
>CBDVBL010000132.1:0-6366 GCA_965372205.1 uncultured bacterium | reverse complement strand
CTCTGCAAATTCCGGCTTTTCAGATAAGGATTCTACTATGACCGGTATGGTTTTCCTTACAAATTCATAAGCGAACGAAAGATCCGCTTCAGCTTTCGCAGGCGCGGGAACGGCTTTGGCGAATTTCGCCATATCGGCGCGATGGAAGAATTCGAATAGTCTTTTGTAAAGATCATCATCCACGTACCTTAATCTACTTTCGTCTTCAAGCTCATATGTCGTACTTTCCGCCGCAGGGAAATCATATCTACCTTCAATATAACCGCGAACGATCAGAGATAATTCGAAATAATACAAACTAAAGCGGCCAAAATCCGGATGGCGGCTGCTTTTTAAGGAATCCAATCTTTCAAAGGCGATCTCCCATGGCGGCCTGGGTGGCGTCACCGGAATCTCAGCCCTGCCGCCTAAACGTCGCCTGAGCAGAATCATACCATAAATCAAAAGAGCCAGGGCCAATGGTACGACGAAATAAGGCCAGATCGGACCTGTTAATTTATTCGGTTCTCTGATATCCGCTATCTCCAGCCCGGCAGTATCGGCAGGGAGAACGCTCCGGATATCTGCCATGATACCCTCCCCTGTGAATTCCTCAGAAATACCCGCAGCGTCCGTCGATACAAATGTGAAAGCAGGCAATTCAATCTCGCCGGGCTTATAGACAGCCAGAGTACAGGCGAATGCGACCGCGCCGTTGCCAGATTTTTCGAGCTTAAAAATATCTGAAAGAACAAAAGCATCGCCCAGTTTGTCCGCCGGAGGCAGAGGCTCAACTGTGTAACCATCCTCAACATCAACCGTGTTTATGTAAAGGAACTTATCTCCCACGGTCAAGCTCTCGGGATAAATAGCAGCGCTGATGTTAAACTGCTGCCCCACCGCCGGATCGTGCATTCCTGCAATCAGGGCGGAAGTGGTCGCCAGAAACACTGTAGCTTTTAAAAACCATTCAGAAGATTGTTTAGTCGAAAACATTGAAGGCAGCCCGATCATTGTTATTATCGCCTTATTCTCCTGGCTCTCATCTCGAAAAACCTGAATAATGGCGCAGAATAATCTCCGCCCGCCGGTATATAGACCTTGTCGATACCCATCCGGGACATCGTTCTATCGAATTCCTCGTTTCTTAAACGTACTCTTCGCTTGAAGCTCTCCCTGAATCCGGCCCTCGATGTATCGACTATTCTCTCTCCGCCGGTTTCCAGATCGTACAGCCTTAGAAGTCCGGCTTTAGGAAATGCCATCTCCAGCGGATCGCTTAGCTTCAAGGCGATCAAATCATATTTCCTTGCGGCAACGGCCAGTGGTTTATGATAACCGGAGTCTATAAAATCGGAAATCAAGAATATGACACACTTTTTCTTGATAACACCCAGCAGATATTCGAGTGCGGCTGATGTGTTCGTTCCTCGACCTTCGGGGCTGAAATATAGAATTTCTCTTATCAACCTGAGGACGTGGTTTCTTCCTTTCTTCGGCGGAATATATTTTTCGATCTTATCGGTATAAGCCAGAAGACCCACCTTATCATTATTCTTAATGGCCGCCAGTGATAGTATGGCCGTGATCTCGGCCGCCGTTTCGGTTTTGAACCGGTCGCCGGTGCCGAATCTCTGCGATCCGGAAAGATCGACCACCAGCATCACTACCAGTTCTCTTTCTTCCCGATAGATTTTCAGAAAGGGATGGCCGAAGCGAGCGGTGACGTTCCAATCGATATTGCGGATATCATCGCCCGGCTGGTATTCCCGGACTTCGGAGAACTCCATTCCCAGCCCCTTAAAAACCGAATGATATTCGCCGGAGAATACCTCATTGACCATCCGGGTAGTGCGAATCTCTATTCGCCTGACTTTTTTCAGTATTTCACGAGGAAGTCGGAAACGATCCTGAGACAACTATGGCACCTCTACACCGTTAAATATCCGGGTGACTATATCATCGGATGTCAGCTCCTCGGCCTCCGCCTCATACGAGAGGATAATCCTGTGCCGAAGCACATCCGGCCCGATTATCTTGACATCGTCCGGCGTAACATACGCCCGGCCCTTCAGAAAGGCATGGGCTTTGGCCACCAGGTGAAGATAGATGGTTGCCCGGGGCGAGGCCCCGTAGCTTATGAGATCCTCCAGGTCGAGTCCGAATCTTTTCGGCTCCCGGCTGGCAAAGACGATATCGACTATATATTTCTTAACCTTGTCATCCATATATATCTGATACATCGCTTTCCTGGCCTGCAGGATTTCCTTCGGGTTGGTGACCGTCGAAACAGCGACCTTCGCGTTCGATGTCATTCTCTCCTGAATCTGCAGTTCCTCCTCGGTAGATGGGTAGGTGACTTTTAACTTCAGCATGAACCTATCGACCTGCGCCTCGGGCAATGGGTAGGTCCCCTCCTGCTCTATGGGATTCTGTGTGGCGAGCACCAGAAACGGTTCCGGCAGCTTAAAGGTTTCATCGCCGATTGTAACCTGCCTCTCCTGCATGGCCTCCAGAAGCGCCGATTGCACCTTGGCTGGGGCGCGGTTTATCTCGTCGGCCAGGATGAGATTGGAAAATATGGGGCCCTTTCTTACGGAGAATTCATTATCCCTGGCGGAATATACCAGTGTACCTATCAGGTCACCCGGCAAAAGATCGGGCGTAAATTGAATCCGCTGAAACCCGGTTTTTATAGCATCTGAGAGCGTCTTAACAGAAAGAGTTTTCGCCAGCCCCGGTACGCCCTCGATAAGAATATGACCATCGGCCAATAGTCCTATAATCAGCCGATCGATAAGATACTTCTGGCCCACGATAACCCGTGAGATCTCGGCAGTTAGACGATCGATAAAGGCCGATTTTTGCTTTATGATTTCCTGCACTTCCGTTATTTGTTGATCCATCAATCTCCTCCAGTTTTTCGGACGATCTTTCTGACAGGTCGATTATACCATATCCGGGCTATCATTGTTCCGTTGTTAAGAGGTTGACCGCAACCAGCCCGGTAATGGAGAAATATAATAATATTTACGACCTATTCTCATGTCAAGTTATCAGCATGATGCGAGACATGGAATCCATCCCATTATTACCACCCACGGCTGCCTAAATACACGGCCAGAAGCCCGATCGGCATGGCAGCCTTCAGCCAGCCCGCCACCAAACGCATCGTAGACGGCTGATCCGTTTGTAAAAGAGAATATATGCTGGCAATGATAATGAGATCGACGCCGAACAGCACCACCATAAGATAGGCAAAACCGTAATAATCGGCCAGGAACGGCACCAAGGTCAATATCGTGAGAAGTGAAAAGACGGCAATTGCAGCCCCGCGCGCTATCCATCTATTGATCCTCCGGGGCTCGGGTAAACTTCCCGCCTTTGTATCGGCTTCCTTATCCTGAATATCCTTTACGATCTCTCGTCCGAAGTGGAATAGGAATGCAAATATCACCAGGACTATCGCCCCGAACGGCTTACCTGCGGCCATTCCGCCGTAGATAAAAACGAGAGCAGCGATGAAAGCGATCAGGATATTGCCGACAAACAATAATCGTTTGAAAAAGGGCGTGTAAAGTGCCAGGAGTATGAGCGCCGGAAGTGCCACAAGAATAGCATATCTATGGACGAATAGAGAAAGAGTCAAGCTGGCAACTCCCATTGTAATCGCTGTAATCACGGCTTCCCGGATTTCCAGAGATCCGGACGCTAGCGGTCTGAACGGTTTATTGATCTTATCGATATTTATATCGAAAATATCGTTAACGACGTTGCCGAATCCGGCGATAAGGGCCGCTGAAACCGAGGCCAGCATTATTCTCCAGGTGATATAATCCTCTCCGGCAACTATGGCCGCTGTCCAGACCGACAGAAATGCTATCAGGCAATTCAACGGGCGGCCCAGAACGAATATCGCCTTTGCCTTGTTCATCAGAATGCCCCCGCCAGACCAAAATTGAATATCGCCTCAGATGGAAACCCCGTCTTGCCCCAGCCGATTTCAATCTTGAATATGCCAATGCCGGACGGTGCTACGAGTCCGAGACCATAGCCGGGCCAGAACCTATAATCCTCGCTTTGGCTCTGCGAGCCCTTTATGGCGCCGAAATCGCCAAATATATATATCCGGCTTTTTCTTCCAGCAAGTATCCGCGGCTCAATAGTAGCCACCGCGTACCTGTAGGCCGGGAATTGTTCTTCCGCATATCCTCGTAAATCATTGAAGCCGCCGACAAATCGTAACTCGTCGACCGGTACCGTTCCGTCGGCTGATGCTATGCCCCAGCCGGCCAGCCTGATGGCAATCACAAAATTATTCTTAATCTCTGTGAAATAGCCCGCTTCAGCTCCCACGGCGCTTAACTTGGTAGGGGGATCATCCCCTTCAATGACTCGCCGGTTCGATCTGTATCGGTAATCCACGTCAGTCTTCATTAAATATCCACTTCTCGGATTGTCGATATAATCCGTCCGGTCGTAATCGAAGTCGAGCTTAACCGATCGCCCGGTTGAGGCTGATATATCAGCGCCGGATTCGGGTTCGGTTCTTTCCACTGAAAACCGGAGACCCCCACTGGAGCCACGGTCGAATTTGTATCTCAGGCCGATCCTTCCGCCGGTTTCGATATAGAGGCTATCCCTGTCGAGCTGGAATACCTCAAGTTTGACATCAAACTTGCTACCCAGGAAATAGGGCTCGAGATAATCCAGCTTTAGTTCGCTTGAAATACGGTCCTTCTTATCCCACAGCAGTCCGAAAGATCTTCCCGTCCCCAGAATATCGCCGAATGACAGATTAATCCGCCCGAGAAAATCAGATCTTTCTTTTGTATTTATGAATCCACCCACGCCTTCGAATCTTGTCGACGGCAATTCCCGGATATGATAAATAATCCGGCATGAATCCCCCCCGGAAACTGCGTTTAGTTCAAATGGCGAAGATATTTCAATATAAGGCATTTGACCTATATGTCGTTCCGAATCCCGCACCCTCGATTCCGCATAAAGATCCCCTGCTTTCAAACTTATTACTCTTTCTATTGTCTCCGGCCTTGTTCTCGCGATCCCCTTGAATGCAAGTCTCGAAATATTACAACGAGGCCCTGAGATTAATCTAAAGGTCGCCCGGAGATTGTTTTTCTGATTGAATTCAAAATCCAGCCATTGGCCACTTGCAAAGGGCATACCGTGTTCAGCCAGTCGAGAAACAGCCCGGTTTGCAAAATCGTCCAGCATATCCCGGGAGGCCACCTCTCCTTCAACGCTATACACCAGATCATCGAAGTAAGCATTCATAGAATCAGGCACGATATTTACGATAATTGATTCCACTACCGACGGCGTTCCTTCTTCTATGAAAATTGATCTTTGCCCCTTTCTATCGAATTCGATGCTTTTTATCTCTGCCGAATAGTATCCCGCCTCGTGGTAAAGCGCAAGAATGCTATCAGATAGAGAATCGTCCGGAAGAGTGAAATCCACCAGACGTATCAATTCCTTATCTGAATATAATCGATTGCCGGATATCTCGACTGCCCCGATAGGTTCTATCCACACCAGAACAGCAGACAAGGCAGGTATTATTGCGCTTATTCTCATAGGAACAGAATGGTGATTTCCATTTTCAAATTATGTTTCTCCGGCCTTTCGGCAAAATTCTCATAGCGATATGAAAAATCAAGGCGGCCGTTTTTGAAAAGCTCCATCCTAGCTCGTGCATTCGCCAGAAAATTATCCCCCTCCCGCTTCCCCGAGGCAACCTGATACGGTATATAAGTTCCTTCAGGATCGACAATAATCCTGAAATATGATAATTTCGCAGATATTCTTCCTTTATTTTTAAAATCGCGTACCAGGCCAATATCTCCCGAGGGTATGGTTGAGCGTATGTCAATGTCAGTCTGTTTCGCCACCTCGAATCCCAGTCCCAATTGCAGCGTCCACGCATCGCGAAACCTGTAATCCGCCTTCGCCGATTCCCGATGACGATCAATGAAATATCCGGCGCCGTTTATCGTGCGCTTATTTTCGGATATAAAAACCGCAGTCAATATATCGATCTTCTTGCCGGCGGGGAATGCCCAGGATACTTCATCGGATCTGAAGCGTTCGCTGATGGTTTCGTTGGAGTACGGACTGCCGTCCTGATATGATCGCGATCCTGAATATTTGATCCTCTGTTTCCCTGTACCAGGATAATAATAGAGCCGCAAATCCGACCTTCCGCTCCTCAGCACTGTTTGGTCCAGATCGTCTCTTCTCCAGGGGAAAAAATCCGCCCCGGTTAATACGTTGGATGATTTCTTCAAACGGTACGTCAATTAAGTTTCAATCACCAGTCGACCTATGGACGATTCCAGTTCCCGTTCGGAATCGAAAATCGCC
>CBDVBL010000131.1:0-6380 GCA_965372205.1 uncultured bacterium | reverse complement strand
ACCCTCGGGATAATCTACTCCGGCGAAAAGATCCAGCGCCTTGAGATATTCATCCTCTGCATCATCGAGTCGTCCGACCTTGTCGTAGACGAATCCCAGTGCAACTTCCGCATCCCCTTGAAGTTTCTTATCTGCTACGGATTCTGCCGCAGACAATCCCTCCTTTAGCAGATCGAGAGCTTTATCGCTTTCACCGAGATCGAGACTATTGCGACCCGCGGCGATGGCCGCCTCAGCGATATCCGATCCGTCAAAATTTCCGGATTGAACGATGGAGACCGCTTTCTTGAGCGAGTCTTGCGCAGCCCGGGGCGATATATAATTCAAAGACTTTCCACGGCCCAGATGCATTCTATAAAGGCGCTGATTCCTTTGAATGGAATCCGGCAAGGCTTCGGCACATTTGAGAGAAGCGGCGTATAGATCCGCAGCCTGTTTGAAGGCCAGAACCTTCAGAGCAACCTGCGCAGAAGCAGACAGATGCTGATAACCTTTTTGATTATCGCCCGCCAGAGCATAATGGCTCCCGAGAAATTCATCGCTTTCATTTTTATTCGCAAAATAGCCGGCTAATCGAGCGTGCGTCTCACGTCGAACAGGTTCGGATAGACTCTCATAGGCGGCGCGTCTCAACTGACCATGACTGAAGTAAATCTTTTCTTCCCGCCCGAATATCTGACGCGTGAAGATGCCTTCCCCGATTAGTTGTTCTATGGTATCCTGACCTTTTTCAATCGGCGATAATTCTATAATTTCCCGATCGTAAAACGACCTGTTCAAAGCAGCCGCCGTGCCGGCCATAAGGATTTGATCAGAGTCCAAACGCTTTAATCTGCGGTTCAAAAAAGAAAGAATTCCTTCCGGCACTTTTATATACTCTTCCCAGTTTGGCTCCATGAACCATCGGCCCCTCCGCCGGATCAGACAATTTTCAGCTATCAGTTCTTTTATGATCTCTTCCGCATATAAGAAATTCCCTCCCGTTTCACCGTACATAGTCGATGAGAATTCGTCCGGGAGATCTGTTTCGCCCAGCAGATTGTTAAGAAAATCCTGCCAGCATTTTTCACCGGCCGACCCGAGTATTCTGCAACATGAGTCATCATCGGTCAGAAAAGACGGCACAGATCCCTCAGGAACCGTCTGACCGCTACAGATAACGTAAATAGAGCTTTCAGTATCGCGATTTGACCATAGGAATTCGATAAAATCCATTGTTTCGCGATCGGCCCATTGAATATCTTCAATCGCAAATACGAGATCCCGGCTCGAATTAAGATGATCCAGATATAACAACAGGTTATCGAACATGCGCCGCCGGCCGGCCTTGATATCAATTTCCGATGCCTCCGGATCCACCTGATCGAAGATCCCGTACTTTGCATGAAAAAGCCTCTTAAGATCCGGGCCATAGGATGAATAAATCTCCAGATCGGGATCCAATCCGATAAAAATGTAATTGAGCAGTCTTACAAGTGGTGCAAATGGTCCCAGATCGCCTTCACGACAATAGGTCTTGAAGAATTTGTCGCCCCTGATCTGTGCTTTGACTCGAAATTCATCCAACAGTCGGCTCTTTCCGACTCCGGAATCGCCCCCGACAAAGTACAGGCGACTATTTCTGCCAGGTCGCATCTGTAGCCCCTGTTCGAGCCAACTCATTTCCTCAACCCGGCCAACAAATTCGGCTTTATCCGGAGCCGTGCTTTTGGCCTTCAGCCGCTTGAGACCTCCAATGTTTAAATCGGACATCTCGTCAATGACGGCACCTGCAGATTCATAGCGGCTTTTCGGATCGGCACGCAACATTTTCGTCAAGACAATATCCATGCTGCTTCCGCCAAACTTGCGGGGAACAGGAGGCAACTCTAAATCCCCTGAGAGTTTTTGTCCGATAATTTCCCCGGCGGTTCCTTTGAAATAAGGCCTCCCGAAAATCATCTCAAAAAACAAAAGCCCCAATGAGTATATATCTGATCGGGGTGAAACGGATTCCTTTCGCAGGAGTTCGGGAGATATGAAAGCGGCGCTCCCGGATGAATCGATATCAAGATCGCTCCCTCGAACGAAAGATAAGCCGAAATCGGCGAGAAGAAAATCGCCGTGAGAGTTTCTGAGAATATTGCTCGGCTTTAGATCCCCGTGAATAATGCCACGGCCGTGTATATGATCCAGAGCCCGGCAGACCGAAGAAGCGGCTTTAAAAAATACATCCGGAGATGATATACCCGCCTGCCCTAGATCTCCTCCGGCAGCATACTCCATCGTGAAATAACGGCCATGGATATCGTCGACTCCAAAATCGAAAACCCTGATCAATCCTGGATGCCGCAATTCGGTTAAAAGTACAAATTCACGACCGAGATTCTTCGACCTGGCAGCCTCAAAATCCCGTAGTAACTTCAAGCAAACATCTATGCGTTTTGCGAGATCCTTCACAAGAAAAACGTCACCAATAGACCCCGACCCTATTTTCCGGATGATTTCGTATCTGTTGGCTATCGTTTTCATCAGAAGCGGAAGTGTTATAAAATTCTACAACACAATATAGCGAAAATATTTGTGAAGGCAACCGGTATTTTTCTGGCGGTTAAGACACTGGTTTATAATAGATTAAATAGGGTCATAGCCGATGCCAACATCTTAGAAAGAGCATTATTCGCAGCATTATTTGTGGGATAAGGCCGGAGATTAAATCAACTTATCCGCTTTTAGTTTCTGAATGAGAGTATCGATCGCCTGATCGGGCTCGCCTTGCAGAATCTCACCTCCAGGCTTTGGAGACGGAGGATTGAATGATTTGATGTTGATCATCTTGCGATCATCAATATCAAGATCTTCAACCGTGAATTTTCTTATTTCAGCCTTTCTGGACCGCATCTTGCCTTTTAGCGATGGAAGCCGGGGTTCATTAATCTCTTTGACCACAGAACATACCACTGGCAACTCGGATTCCACTACATCATGGCCGGTATCGATCGTGCGCCAGGCAACGAGTCTGGAATCTTCGAGCTGGTCGATTTTCTTCACAAATCCTATCTGCGGCCAATCGAGATGTGCCGCCACTGACGCCGCCACCAGGGCTGAATCGTCGTCGCAAGCTTGCTTACCGGTGAGGACCAGGTCGATGTCTCCGATTCTTCGTATGCAGGCCGCCAGGACTATGGCATTACTCTGTGGATCGGTGAAAGAATACTTATCGGATACGATATGATAAGCCTCGTCAATGCCCAGCGCCATTACATCCCTCAGAGCGGATTCCGCCTCTGCGTGACCATAGGTTATGGCGACGGTAGTTCCATTGGTTTTTTCCTTTATTCTGATGGCCTCCTCGACGGCATACTCATCAAACGGGTTGACCACCAGGGCATCATCGGGCCAGCCCAAATTCTCACCGGACCATGAAACCTCGGAAAGCTGGGGAGTCTGTTTTACAAGCACAGCTACTTTCATATCTCTATCTCCTTAGCACCATTATTTCTAATAGACTAATATCTCCTCAAAACTCTCGCGGCTAATATGGCGAGATGCCACAAATCGCTGTAACTCACTCCACTGTCGATCGTTTTTCTTCATCCTTCAATTCGTCCAGGGCCATCCTGGCCGCTTTTTGCTCGGCTTCCTTTTTGGTCGAGCCTTCACCTTTGCCAAGTGTTATACCATCAACCGATACCGAAATTACGAAGAGCTTTTCATGATCGGGACCGATCTCTTTTAAAACCTCGTACCGGGGCGCTCCCTGACCGGCGCCCTGCATGATTTCGAGAAGCTCTCCCTTATAATTATAAGTAGCCTCGTCGTTGAGTAAAGCCTCGAAATCCCTCAGGAAAATCCCGTGAATAGCATTCTGCGCCGCCCGCAAACCGCCGTCGAGATAGATGGCTCCCAGAACTGCCTCCGCGGCATCAGCGACAATCGATGGTTTGTTTCGGCCCCCGGATTTCTCTTCCTCTTTGCTTAAGTAAATGAATTTCCCGAGGTTCATTTCGCCGGCCACTCTTGAAAGCACGGCCTCATTCACCAGTGACGCCTTCATTTTCGTCAGGTCACCTTCGTTCCGATCCGAGAATCTCTTAAACAAAAACTCTGAAACAACCAAACCCAGAACGGCATCGCCGAGATACTCCAGACGTTCGTTGGAAGGGCCGTTCTCGACGCTGGAGCGATGCGATAGGGCTTTTCTTAGTAGTTCTTTGTTATGAAAACAATAACCCAGCGACGATTCGATTTTCTCAAAAGGATTCTCTCCCCTTGAGAAAATCCTTTTAAAAAACGTAAATTGCATCAATTATTCTTCAGATGGTTGCGAATCACAATGGAGATATTATGACCACCAAACCCGAATGAGTTCGAAAGAGCATAGTTGATTTCCGCCTGACGCGAGCCACCGGCAACGTAATCGAGATCGCATTCAGGATCGGGGTTATCGAGATTGATAGTAGGATGAATCATTTTATGGTTAATTTGAAGTACCGTTGCTGCGATCTCCACCGCCCCGGCAGCCCCAAGCAAATGACCGATCATCGATTTTGTGGAGTTAATCGGTATTTCATACGAACGATCGCCGAATACGCTTTTTACGGCCAACGTCTCAGCGATATCACCCAGCCCGGTTGCCGTGCCGTGTGAATTGATATAGTCGATTTCATCGGGAGCGATACCGGCATCGACCAATGAAGCCTGCATGCTACGGGCTGCCCCGTCACCGTCGGGGGCGGGGGCGGTCATGTGATAAGCATCAGCCGACATGCCGAAGCCGGCTATTTCAGCATATATTCTGGCACCCCTGGCCTTTGCGAATTGCATTTCCTCGAGCACGAAAGAGACAGCGCCCTCCCCCAGGACAAATCCATCCCGATCCTTATCGAAGGGCCTACTGGCCTTCTCCGGTTCATCGTTACGCTCTGACATCGCCTTGGCGGAGCAGAAACCCGCAAGAGAAGTCAACGTAACGGAGGCCTCTGAGCCGCCGGCCACCATGATATCCGCCGATCCCCTCTGGATTATCATTAAGGCGTCGGCAATGGCATGGCTGGATGAAGCGCAGGCAGAAACCGTGGCGTAATTGGGCCCTTTTAGACCGTAGAGAATACTAACGAGCCCGGCCGACATATCGGCGATCATCATGGGAATGAAAAACGGCGATACTTTCTGCGGGCTCTGATTCATCAGAATCGAATGTTGCTTTTCGAACGTGCGCAGCCCGCCGATACCCGAGCCTATAATAACACCCGCCCCTTCCAGATCGGCCGAATCACGATCTATTCCGGAATCCGTTATCGCTTTTCCCGATGCGGCCACCGCAAGTTGCTGGGAGAGATCCATTCGTTTTAATTGTTTTTTCTCAATATACTCGGATGGATCGAAATCCTTTATTTCGGCTGCTATCCTGGTCGGCAATCCCTGGGGATCGAATCTGGATATGGTCGATACCCCAGATTTTCCGGCGATGAGATTAGCCCAGAATTCATCGATAGTATCCCCCAGAGGCGTTACAAGCCCCATACCGGTTATGGCTACTCTTCGAGACACGATTAAGATCTTACTCCTATTGATCGAAATGTTTGTTAATATATTCGATCGCCTCGCCAACCGTGGTGATCTTTGAAGCTTCTTCTTCCGGGATCGAACAATCGAACTCTTCCTCCAAAGCCAGAATCAATTCAACTTGATCCAGGGAATCAGCATCGAGGTCGTCCACAAATGACGCCTCCGGTTTTACTTTATCAGCATCAACCCCTAAATTCTCTGAGATTATTTCTTTAACTCTTTCGTCGATTGACGCCATCAGTTCCTCCTTCGATTGAATCTCTTATTCAACTTTTCCAACTTAACTCATAATTATGCTACATTACCATCCCGCCGTCGCAGTGAATAACCTGTCCGGTGATATATTCCGCAGGATCAGATGCCAGAAACGATACTACTCCGGCGACATCCCCCGGCGTCCCGGGTCGCTTAAGAGGCACGATTGACAGAAGCGCCTCTTTCGACGAATCAGGCAATTTCTCCGTCATCTCCGTTTGAATATACCCGGGAGCTACGGCGTTTACGGTGATATTTCTGCCGGCAAGCTCCTTTGCCGCCGACTTTGTAAAACCTATAAGACCCGCTTTGGAGGCCGAATAATTAGATTGCCCGGCGTTACCCATGATCCCCACCACCGATGAGATATTAATTATTCTGCCCCAGCGGTTCTTCATCATAATCCGGGAAGCCGCTTTGGTACACAGAAAGGCTCCTTTGAGATTAACCGCGAGCACTCGATCAATCTGCTCCAGAGTAAGCTCATGAGAGTCACCGGTGATCTGAATACCCGCATTGTTGATAAGAATATCCAGGCCGCCAAGCTTCTCGATCACCTGGGAGACCATTTTTAC
>CBDVBL010000130.1:0-6401 GCA_965372205.1 uncultured bacterium | reverse complement strand
GGAAACTATGATTGTGACCGCTCGCATCAATTCCCCGGTACTTCTGCAGGCATGGGTGAACGTTTATAAACTCTTATAGTTGAGAAGCGTTCGGCCTGCTCAACCCTTAGAACCCCTGATTTAACCAACTCCAGAAGAGCAATAAACGTTACCACCATTACAATCTTTCTCAGGTCATCCTCAAAGAGTTCATCGAATTCCGCCGATTCCTTTTGCTCAAACAGTGATAATATCCGATCTTTTCTCGCCTCCACCGTGATCTCAAGCGGTTCCAGCTCGTAGGATGATTCAGTCTCAACCCTGCTAATGAGATCGCCAAAGGCGATCATCAGCGTCGTTAGATCCACCTTGACCAACTCCGCTTCAGGCGGGGGGATATCGTAGAGTGTAAAATCCCTCCTGGGATATCGCTGATGTCTACTGACAGCCATCTCCTCAAGGGCAGAGGAAACATTCCTGAGGTTCTTATATTCTTGAAGGGCATTGATAAGCTCGGATCTTGGATCCTCCCATTGTTCATCATCTTCGGGACCGGGAAGCAACATCCGAGCCTTGATTCTGACGAGAACGGCCGCCATATACAAGAATTCGCCGGCGATCTCGAGATTCAACTCGCGGCAGGCTTCGAGATAGGCCAGGTATTGTCTGGTAATCTCGGCAATCGGGATATCGTATATATCAACCTCGTCTTTTTTGATGAGATATAGGAGTAGGTCCAGCGGGCCGTCGAAACTCTCAAGTTCGAAGACAAGTTCGGCGGCTCTATCGACAATCATCTCAGGCATTTCCCCTCGCCAGATTCATGGCCTTTCTAACATCATCCATCGTCGCTCGAGCACGTTCGCGGGCCTCCCGCGCGCCCCTTTCAAGAATATCTATGACATAGCCTCTGTCTTTTTCAAGCTCTTTTCTCCTCTCCCGCAGCGGTTCCAGAGCTTTGTTAATATTCTCCGCCACCCTCTTTTTGTCATCAACACAGCCAAGCGACCCCGATGTGCATCCCTCAAGGATATCCTTCGTATCGCCGGTATAGACCTTGTGAAGGGCATATACCGGGCAGATCTCGGGTCGCCCCGGATCGCCCTTATAGATCTTCTGAGGATCGGTGATCATCTTTTTGATTTTGGCGGCAGTCTCCTCGGGGGAATCGGCAAGCTTGATATCGTTCTCGTAGGATTTACTCATCTTGCGGCCGTCAGTGCCGGGAATGGCCGGGAATTCCGAAAGGAGAGATTCCGGCTCGGGAAAGACATTCCCGTATAGATTGTTGAATCGCCGGGCCACCTCCCGCGTGAGCTCAATATGAGGCAACTGGTCTTTGCCCACCGGAACGGCATCAGCTTTATATAGCAGTATATCAGCGGCCTGTAGCAAGGGATACCCGAGAAATCCATAGGTATCCAATCCCAGCAATTCAGATTTCTCTTTATATGACGGCACCCTTTCCAGCCACGATATCGGTATCAGCATCGAAAAAAGCAGATGCAGCTCTGCATGCTCCTTAACATTGGATTGTACGAATATAGAGCACTTCGCCGGATCCAGTCCGGCAGCCAGAAAATCCATGGTCGTTTCGAGGATTCTATCCTGAAGTTCGGCAGTGTCGTCAAAATCCGATGTGAGCGAATGCCAGTCCACAACACAGAGGTACATCTTGTAATCATCTTGCAGAGTTGCCCAATTCCTCAAAGCGCCTTCGTAATTTCCCAGATGCAGCTTTCCTGTCGGCTGCACGCCTGAGAGTATGATCCGTTTTCCGCCCAAATATTCCTCCGTTTTATTGGGGCTTAATCAATAGCCTTGCCGCAAGTATTATAGTATGATTTACACTTCCCATCCTGCCAGTGTTCGGTTGAGATAGCTTCAAACCCAACGCCGGGCCCGGTAGGCGTTGCCTTCTCCCGATCGTTAATCCATGAAGAGGTATTGTCGCCAGCGGTTATCGGAAACACCGACGAACTGCCGGATAAAAGTAATATGGTTGGGCCTGCGGGGCTTCCTTACCAGTCTCAGGCCCGCCTGTTCGGTGTAACGATGCCCCTTTTTATTATTACAGTCATGGCAAGCACAAACCAGGTTCTCCCAGGTATCTTCGCCTCCATATATCTTGGGGATCACATGATCAACCGTCATCTGGCCCCTTTTCCCGCCACAATACTGGCAGCGGCCCCCATCCCGCTTTATTATATTCTTGCGGGTCAACATGATTCTCTTGACAGGGACTTTTACGTAATATTCCAGTCGGATGACCGACGGCACATATATCTCGGATCTTTCAGATCTTAGAATATAGCCATCCAGCCTTTCAACCATCTGCGCCTTACCCAGATACGTCATTATTACAGCGCGTTTAACCGTACAGACGGAGAGCGGCTCGAAATTCTGATTTAAGATCAGGACCTGTTTGTAGATCATGGCCATCCTACCGATAGAATTTACATAAGTAAACGGAATTGTCAACACTGATTTTGGAAACTCCATGTGCGATATAAGAATAGCCTGTTGCCCTTGACAAAACAAATTCAAGCAATATCTTATGGACGTGAGGATTCTAAGGGATGCGATTTTGATCGCTGTTATCGCCGCCGCCCTCGGGCTGGCGGTAAATGGTATCCGAAGTTTTGCTGCCCTGGGCGGGTTGCCTCTGGATACTCCGTGGCCGGATAACCGCCAGCGCGTCGAACTCGAATTTCCACCTTCCTACGAAAAAGGCGACTCCCTGCTAACTCTGGAAGATGCCTATAATCTTTATCTCGGTGGGAATGCTAAATTTCTCGATGCCCGCGACCCTTTCGAATATGAAGAAGGGCATATAAAAGGAGCCATCAACTTACCCTTTGACTGGTGGGATGAGTATTGGGAGGATGTTGAACCTTTGCTGAACCCGGATCAGGAGATTGTCGCCTACTGCGGAGGATTCGATTGCGAGCTTTCAGTTTTCCTTGCCCGCGATCTGAAGTACCGCGGCTTTGAAAAATCGTATATATTTTTCGGCGGCTGGACCAAATGGATCGAGACCGGTCTGCCGGTGGAGAATTCGGAATCAGACAATGATTAGCCAATTCCTGCAGAAACCGTCAATGTTACTTATCTCACGGATAATACTCGGGGCTCTATTCATATATGCCAGCATCGATAAGATCATGCATCCCCTGGCTTTCGCTCAGGTGATTCATTATTATCGTCTCACTCCCCCGGACCTGATCAACTTTTTCGCCGTGATCTTCCCCTGGATGGAGCTGTTGGCGGGACTGCTGTTGATCATAGGATATCGTGTGAAGGGCTCAAGCCTTCTGATAAATATCCTGCTTGTATTCTTCACCATAGTGTTGACCATAACCGCCATTAGAGGTATAAACGTTGCCTGTGGCTGCTTCTCAACCTCCACTGCAGTAAAATCCAATCTTGTATTGCGCATCATCGAGGATATAGGGATGCTGCTTCTGGGGCTGCATATTCTACTGTTTTATAAAAGAAAATCTCGCCCAAAAGCCCAACCGGAGCCGGCCTGAATATAATCCTCATATTAACCCGGTTTACCTGGTTACCAAGCGGCGCCTGGTAACCAGAGATTAGATCAGCCTATCCCGGAGTGCGGCACCAGCAGTTATCAACTCAAATTCGACGGATCTGATATTATCTGAACTTTCACCATCTCGCCGGCACAGATATGCTCAATCTCCGGGGGCATCACTATAAAACCATTTGCAGTTGAGAACGCTTTAACCGACGGCGAGTTTCGAGATCCGGCGGGGATAGCCACGAAACCATCATCAGTAACACGAACCTCGGCCCGGACAAAGTGAGTGATGCCGCCACCCCCGTTGAGATCCTTTTCCAGGCGTGCCACAACCTCTGTCCTGCGAAGCTCTTGCTTACCCTGCATCTTCATTATGGCGGGCCTCACAAACTGCTCCAGCACAACCATAGATGATAAGATGTTGCTTGATAAACCGAAAATCGGCACATCATTGAGTGTGCCGAAGATCACGGGCTTGCCCGGCCTGATGGCGACTCGCCAGAATTTCAGATCCATCCCGACCCTCTGGAGTATCGCTTTCATGGCGTCGAAATCCGAAAACGATGAGCCGGCCGTGGCGATCAGCATATCGCTCTCCAGCGCTGTATTTACTCTGCCTTCCACATCGTCCGGGTTGACCTCCAGTATTCCCAGATTTATCGGCTCCGCACCGTACTCGGAGAGCCGAATTTGCAGAGCACAGGTATTGCCGGCCCTCAACTTTCCCGACTGTGGAGGACCGTCCGGAGGAATGAGGTCGTTCCCCGATGCAAAGAAAGATACCCGAGGTTTGCGATAACAAAGAACCTCGCTTCGGCCTATTGCTCCCAGGACGCCGATATCCGCAGCGGCGAGAACCTTTCCTTGAGGAAGCACAGTCGAGCCGACCTCGATATCGGTACCTCTGATGAAAATATGCTCGCCCGGCTTTTGAGACTTGTAGATCTTTACTTTTTTTGCGCTTTCTCTCACGGCATGATCCGATGAGATGACCGAATCAATTCCCTCAGGGAGTGGAGCTCCAGCTGCCACTTTCAGAGCGTGGCCGGATTCGATTATATTATCCCAATGATCTCCAGCCTTCAGTTCGCCGTCGAGGAAAAGGGTCGTAGGTTTGGAGCGATCACTACCGGCTATATTCGCGCTTCTGAGAGCAAATCCCTCGATGGTAGCCATATCGAAGGGGGGGATATCTTCCGAAGAAATAATATCTTCTGCTAAAACCATACCTATCGCCTGAAGAATGGGAACACTCGTCGGCTCCAGAATCCTGGTGTGATCAAGCACAACTTGCAGGGCTTTCTCGACGGTTATCATAATACCTTCCCCTCCCTTTGAAGGATTGATCGCTCTACCGGCAGAACCCGATCATGATGACCCGCCGGTTAAATCTGTCTAAAGCCTTCAAACAAATACTACAGAGTGAGGGACATGAATACCTGAGCCGGAATTACGTCGGCTCCCCCTCCAGAGAAAAATCGCGGCAATTTTATTTTCACCTTCGTTTTTTGTCAAGCAATTTTTTTTGCTAAATTGCCCGTGACGGCTTTTTTTCTTTATCGGGATTATGAGGTTGAAATATCGTATAATGATGCCATTTTGACGGTGATCGGAAAAGCTCCCGCAACTTTGGCCCCGGAAATCATGTGTTTATTTCGAAGCGCCGCGAAAAAGAGATCATAAAAAAGGCCGACCCGAAATGGATCGGCCGGTATCTTTCCAAAAAGCGTCGACTTTACCCATCAAGAATCCCGGCATATTCGCTGGGCGATGTGAGAATCTCCACGGCCCTCAAAACGTAAGGATCGGTTTCAAGGACTATCTGTTCGTAGACGGCAGATTCCCCATAAAGCCTGGTCAGCATATCACGTTTGATCCCACGCTTTATGTAATCGATGTTCCTTAAAAACTCCTGTTCTTTATCGGCCTCGATCAATTCATGTATTCGTGCAAATTCTTCTGAAAACTGTTCGTTTTTCTCTGTTTCGTCCGCTATTTTTTCAAGATCCTCAAAGGCCTTTTCAAGCGGGCTTTTGAAAGCAAATTCCTTTTCTTTCAGAAATTCCCTGAATTCCTCAAGCATCTCCTCCGTGATATGGAAATCCTCTGGTAAATCAGGATGTTCGGTGGTGTAGGTAATAGAAAAATCGAAAAACATTGAAAGTCTATCGAGATTTATCTCCATTGATGAGAGTTCTTCCCGTTCCACTACTATGTCCGGAGTAATACCCCCGCCGCCATATACGATTCTACCCCCCTTGGTATAGAAGATTTCAATCATACTCGAATCGACTTCCGCCGAGTCGGCCCCGGCCGTCTCCTCCGGGTGACGGGTGGATCGAGAGTCTTTCTGTATGCATCTGCCCGATGGTACATACCATTTTGCAGTCGTAAGCTTTAGGGCCGTGCCCTCGGATAATTGATAGACCTGCTGCACGAGCCCCTTGCCGAAAGTGGTATTCCCGATTATAACGCCACGGTCCGAATCCTGAAGGGCGCCGGCAACGATTTCCGATGCCGATGCCGACATCTCATTAACCAATACTACGATCGGAATATCGGGAACGTCCGGGGCGTTGCTGGCGAAATGAGTCCGATTCTGATTATTGTCTCTTCCCTTCGTATAAACAACTTCGGAACCCTTGGGCAGGAAATGGTTGGAGATCTTGACCGCCTGATTCAGAAGACCGCCGCCGTTGGAACGAAGATCAAAAATCAGACCGTCGATATTTTCGCCGCTGACTTTCGCGATAGCGGCCTACAGTTCGTGATCGGCTTCTTCCCCGAACCTAGCCAAAAGGATATATCATATCTTTTTGTTGTTTTATTCAATAATCCCGGCGAAAGGAACCATTTTGATAGTGATGACAGCCCTCTCTAT
>CBDVBL010000129.1:0-6407 GCA_965372205.1 uncultured bacterium | reverse complement strand
AGATTACATCTTCCATCCAGGTCGCCGAGGCCTCCAGCCACCAGGGTTTATAAGTCGTCCAATCATCCGGATCATCAAAATCGTATTCAAAGGCGTCATAGCCAAACTGGATGGCGTGGAAAAACTCATGAGCGGCGGTTACTTTCATACCGTCCACAGGGTTATCGCTGTAGTTTGTTCCGGAGAAATCGTTTTCTATGGTGATAAAACTGGAAGCCCGATATTGGTCCACTATATCCTCGGGAGTGGTAAATCCGTAAAAACCGGCGCCGAGATTTTCCACGTAAACATCATATCTGTTGTCTCCGCCGCCACCGAAATCGGTCGGAGGAACATTATACCCCAAAGATCCGATTTCGAAATCCCAGACGTATTCAAAGACCTCCACAACTCTGTTTATGTAATCCGGAATACCGTCGGCAGGATCAACGTCCACGCCAACCTGGTAGGGGGCATGTAAGCCAACGGTTGTATAATGAACCAGGATATTTCCCCCGCCCAGCGTGTCCGGGAGGTAATCGGGGCGCGCCTCCAGGGTCTTATCATAATGACCGCGAATTCTCATTCCCTGGATGGCCACCGTGACCGGTGTGCCGCATTTGGGGTCGGGCAGATCACCGCTTATTTCTTCGCCCGGAGTCTCACCTTTTATTTCAGCCATCCTGGTTTTCAAAGATTCAATTGCATCGTCGGTCGAACCGTTCGATGCGGAGACGCCGGAAAGGGAAAAAAACAACATCCCGATAAATAATATTCGCACTACTTGCTCTCCTTGACCTTTTTTAGCTTCACCAGCACACTATAGGGAACTCGCTGAGTTCCGATCAGAGATTTCCCTTTACGGGGTCCGTGACAATCAGATCCGCCGGTATATATAATACCCAGTTTTTGGGCCATATTCTTATAGCGGGTGACATCATTTCTATTATGCTGAGAATGATAAGCCTCAATACCGTCAAGACCCATTTCCAGCAAATCGGATATGAACTCATCGTGTCTGAGGGTTCCGGGGTGAGCCAGAACCGCAACTCCCCTTATCAGGTGTATCAGATCTATCGCCTGCGGCGAGGTCAGGACCCTTTTCGGTACATAGGCGGGCGCATGATAGCCGAGATATCTGGCAAATGCTTCATCATAGGTTTGAACAAACTCCTCTCTCAGCAGGGCATCGGCCACGTGGGGTCGCCCCAGGGAGCTGTCTCCGGCGATCGTTTTCACGGTGTCCATCGAGAGGTTCAGTCCCAGTTCATTGAGCCTGGCTACCATACTTTCTCCGCGCTCGTAGCGAGACTGCCTGAATTTGAGGATCTTTTTAACGAACTCGGGATTTTGATGATCTATGTAATAGCCCAGAATATGAATATCGGAGCCTTTATGGTTGCTGGAGAGTTCCACGCCTGGAACCACCTCCATCACCTTGGCATCGACCATTCGGTCCGCCTCGATGTATCCGTCGACGGTATCGTGATCGGTGATGGCGATCGCTTGCAGCCCCAGTTTGAGTGAATTTTCCACTATCTCCGACGGGGTAAACAGACCATCGGAGGCGTTGGTGTGTATGTGGAGATCAACGTAGTCTTTTTTCATTCCAGTTTACTTTCCACTGTTTTCGCCGTCCGGGCGAATAACTTCTCCCCTTTTTCAAGGAGCTCTGACGCTTTTTGGGAGAGTTCCGTTTTCCTCTTTTCGTCTGTAAGCCCGGGAATATTAATTCTGACATTTAGATGGGCTCCCCTGAGAGCGGAATTGGCCATGAGATTTGCAACGCCGACATCGGAGATGGAGTTCTCATTTCCTTTTTCCGCAATAACCGGGAGGAGTTCCATGGCCGCCACGGTTTTCTCCATCACCTCAAGGGGGACTGACGCTGCCAGTATTGTTGCCTCCTGGAGCCTGACGTCGCGCTGCTGAGCCTCAAAATCGGTATATTTAGGCATCTTCATGGCCAGCATTACCTGGTCGAAGGCCTGTGCGTCTTTCTCGATCAGAAAGGTCAGTTCCGAACGCAGATTATCGATTTTATTTTGTATTACGGTCAATTCCCGGGATACATCGGCATATTTCTTTTTCCCGACGGTTAAGCGACAAACCATGGCTCCCAATGCCCCGGCCAGCGATCCCGCCAGCGCGGCAACCGAACCGCCGCCCGGAGTCGCCGTCTTGGCGGCCACCAGGTCCAGAAAACCCTTCGTGCCCTCTCTGGAAGCGAGCTTCCGCGATTTCAGTTTATATTCCAGTACCTGATTCATCTTGAAATCTTCCAGGCCGAGATAGAAATCTGCCGTTTTTGTGATCGCTTTCAGAGGCGTCAGCCCTACGATCTCCGAGCCTACCACGGGCACGCCATACCTGCGCGCTTCAACCTTGATCATCTCGTATACCCTGAAAAGCGGCGATTTTTCGTAGTTGACAAGATTCATGGATATTTGAACCTGCCGGCGTTCCTTTATTTCGAAACCCATTGCCTTAACATATCTAAACCCGCCCTGGGCGTGCCTGATGGCATTGGCGATATTCTTGGCTATTTGCAGATTCTGCGTGCCGAGGTAAACGTTGAAGGCAATGAGATAATGTCTGGCTCCTATCGCTATGGCCCCGGCGGTGGGGTGTGTCCTGCAAGGACCAAAGTCAGGCTTTCTATCGGGGTCGGATTCGATAGTTGCCTTGATGCCCTCGTATTCGCCCTTCCTGACATCGGCTAAGTTTTCCCTCTCCGGCCTGGTGGCGGCGGCCTCATAAAGGTAAACGGGAATCTCAAGCTCCTTGCCGATCTTTTCTCCCAGCCGTTTCGCCAGCTCGACGCATTCATCGAGAGTGATGCCGGAGATAGGCACGAACGGGACAACATCGGTGGCCCCCATTCTCGGATGCTCGCCGGTATGCTTTTCCATATCGATCAGTTCAGCAGCCCTGGAAACAGCTTTAAAGGCCGCAACGAGGGTCGCTTCCGGTTCGCCTACAAAGGTTATGACGGCCCGGTTGTGATCCTTATCCATTTCCTGATCGAGAAGCTGAACGCCGTCCACAGATTCAATCTCCGCTATGATCTTGGCAATGTTCTCCGGGTTTCTACCCTCTGAAAAATTCGGAACGCATTCTACCAATTTAGACATTCTATCACCCTTCTGATATCTCTTTATATCTTGATTTTATGGCGGCGGCCAGAAGCGGCATCATCAACTCATGATGGCCGGTGAAACTGAATCCGGAGCCTTTTCCGGCCACCGGCCTTATTACCACATTGGTGTTGGGACGATAATGCTGGATCATATCGAAATTGGCGGCTGTAAAATCCTCTATCGTCCCGTATATGTTTCGGGCTACGGTTAAGGCTTTCAGGAAAACCTCCGGTAAAATCACTGCCGAACCGATATTGATTATGACACCTTCTGCAAGATGAGATATCGACTCGCAAAACAGCAGGAAATCGTCATTGGTGAGTTTCCCGAATATTGCTCCATCGAATCCGGGATGCTGGGAGATTGTATCAGTGCCTATAGCCATATGCACCGATACCGGGACGTTATTTTTATGGCATGTATAAAAAACAGAGAGCTCGGCAAATTCGGGAGCTTTATCCGAGACGAATTTCCCGAGACCTTCACCCAATCCCAAGCCACTTTCACGGGCATTCTTTGCAGCTTCGAAGATCAATCCGGGAGTTTCCTCAACCATTCCGAAACGGCCATCCGCCAGGCCATCCGAGACATCTTCCGACGTTCGCCCGAAGAACGCCATCTCCATATCATGGATGGCGCAGGCTCCATTAAACGCCAGATGGCTGATAAATTTCCCATTAATCAAATCATTTATGATCGGCGCAAGTCCCATTTTCAGTGGATGCGCTCCCATCATCCAGATTACAGATTTCCCATCGGCCCGGGCGCCGGCTATTTTCCCTGATAGAGATAACAGGTCATCCGCTTTAAGAAAGGCAGGTAAGGATTTGAGAAAATCAGAAAATGGCAGATTCGGATCGAATGGTCTACCGAATTTGCGAAAATCGGTTTTGGTCCGGCGGTCGCCGAATTTGATCGTCTTGATCTTCGATAGGTCTACCCGCTTGAACTTACCCATCATCGGCCTCTACTGTCCCCAGGGTGTATTTTTTCAGCTGGGCCGTAACTGATCCCAGGAAGAATACTTCAGTTTTCATCTTGACCGGTATTTTATGTTGATCGTCCGTCAACCAGATCCAGATTCGTCCCTTGGCTTTGAATATCCCCTCCGCCCTCGTAACCGGCTCAACCACCACGCAGTCAAACTTCCCGGCGGGCACGTTCACTGTCTCTCTTCTGTAAATCACTACTTTCAGCGGGAAGTTTTTTTTATCGGTATGGTTGTCGACTAGAATTTCACTGCCGGGCGTTAGTTCCTGTGTGCGAATAAAATACAAACTGGACAATGCATCCTGCACAAAAGCATAGGTCGGTATGGTATCATTGCCGGCTATAGCAAGATGCTTCCTCTGATCAAAGAGCGTTGTTTTATCGGCCTTATAGCCTCCCTCTCTCAGCCGCTTATGAAACTTCCGAGGAAATATGCCATCGTAATCTACGATCGTTTCGATGCTATCGCGGACCTTGTAAAAGACTGAAATCACATTGTTGGATCTGGCGGTAGAGATTATTCTGAAACTGCGATGTCCTTCATAGTCGATGATCTCGGGGATTTTCATGACTGCTGTTCCGGCGGGCAGCATCCCATATTTGACTGAAAATTCCAGCCTTTCTCCCACACCGAAAGCCCTGTTGCGCAGTTTGCGATGCCACCAGGAAGAATCGGCTGCTGCGGCGATATAATCATCAGTCAGAGGTGTGGTGTCAATTGCGGCAGCGCTATCAACGATCTTATCGGGGACGGGGTTACTTTTCGCGGCCGAGGAATCGTAATCAGATTGGCCATCGTCGCCATAAGCTATCCGGGCCGCCAGAAGCGCCAGCATCGTAATAATTCTCACGGCTCGAGCCATCAAGAGTCTTTCCCATGGGGTTTGAAGAGTTGAATGATGTTTCCCTCGATCCGCCTCATTGCCTCATCCAGTTCGAGATAGGTCTGATTGTATTGATCGAGACTGCCTCCTATGGGATCATTTACTCCCTCCTGCGAGGGCACATAAAGCTTCGGGAATGATTTCAACAGGTAGGTCTTGCTTTTCGCCGCGGGCTCTGTCCGCAAAATGTAATCAGCGTGTTCCGGAGACATGGCCAGAATTAAATCCGCTTTTTTAATCATCTCATGGCTCAACTGTCTTGCCCGATGATCGGAGATATCAACATCCCAATTCTTTGCCACTTCCACTGCGAATCCGGAGGCCGGATAACCCTCGAGGCCACCCATGCCTGCGGAAGACACGATTATATCATCCACACCTTTTTGCTTCAACAATGATCTCAATATCCCCTCCGCCATCGCCGTGCGGCAGGTATTGCCTGTGCAAACCAGAAGTACCTGGAATTTTCGCCGGTTCAACTTTCCTCCGCAACAGCGTCGAGAATGTCAGGGGCCGGGATAGCGCCCTCGCGTATGATCGTAAGCTCCCCGCCCTCGAGCCTGACGACCGTTGATGGCAACCCGAGTGGGCTTGCGGGAATATCAAAAATGCCGTCGACTCTCTTGACGATGGAAGAGTCGACATCCTCCATCCTTCCCGGAGCGGGCAGGCCATGATAATTGGCGCTGGAGCCTGCCAGCGGCACACCGGCCATCTCTATTATCTTACGCAAAGAATCCACATCCGGTATCCTCAGCCCGAGAGTATTATCAACTCCGCTGCAAGGAAACCTGGACTCCGATGACAGGACCAGAGTGAGTCCACCGGGCCAGAATTTCTCCGCAAGCAGATCAGAAAGTCGACTCCGCCGAATTCTCAGGATTCCAAATTGCTGCGCGGATGAGATCAGGACAGCGATGGGAGCGGAATCCTTTATGTCCTTTATGGCACGAATCCTGGCAATACCCTCCTTCGAATCGAACCGGCAACCGATGCCTACAACCGTATCGGTTGGAAAAAGGGCTACCTTTCCTTGCCTTATGAACTCCGCGTACTTACTGAAGGCGATCTTGCCAGCCAATCCTTTTCAAACTCCGATTTCACCGTATCCAAATTCTGACCAGCCAGGCCTTGGGGAAATTCATCTCCTTAACTTTTTCCAGAAGAGCTTCCGCTTCTTCCAGGTCGTCACACCTGCCGATCCTCACCTTGTAATAAGGCGGCTTATAGTCAATTCGCACCTCCTCGTCGAAAAGAGGAGCGATCGACTGTTCGAATTCCTCCGCCTCCTCGCTCGATTTAGAGGCAAATACCTGTACCGAGAAGACAACCTGGACATCATCCTCTCCCGAGATATATTCCGGAAATGAAATAAGATCGCTTTCCTCTCTGAGCGTATCATCGACAGCGGGAA
>CBDVBL010000128.1:0-6435 GCA_965372205.1 uncultured bacterium | reverse complement strand
ATTATACATGATAGTCTTCGGTCTTCTGATAGTTTTTTTCGCGTATTTTTACACGGCCATTGTATTTAACCCGGTGGACCTGGCTGATAATATGAAAAAACAGGGAGGCTTTATCCCCGGGATTCGCCCGGGACAGAGGACCGCCGAATATATTGACAGGGTCCTTACCAGAATTACTTTGCCCGGCGGCATATTCTTCGCCGTAATTGCAATTATGCCCAATATAATGTCCAATATAGCTGATATTCAGTTCTATTTCGGGGGCACCGGTCTCCTCATCGTTGTCGGCGTGGCTCTGGATACGCTCCAGCAGATCGAATCTCACCTGCTAATGAGACATTATGATGGATTTATTAAGAAGGGCAGAATGAAAGGGCGATATTAGCTAATGCGATTGGTGTTTTGGGGCCTCCGGGGTCGGGTAAAGGAACTCAGGCTAAGAAGCTGGTGGAGAAATACAGCCTGGCGCATATTGCAACAGGTGACATTCTCCGCAGGGCGGTCAAGAATGAAAGCGAATTGGGGTTGAGCGCGAAAAAGTTCGTGGATGCCGGTGAATTAGTCCCGGATGAGATTATTCTGGGGATAATAAAAGAGGAGTTGACGGGCATCAGTGAGGGTTTTATATTTGATGGTTTTCCGAGAACGCTGGCACAGGCGGAGAGGTTGGACGGGATTTTGAGCGAACTCGGTGTGAACATAGATTATGTCATCAGCCTGAAAGTTGCTGATGAAACGATAATAGACAGGCTCGTTTCGCGTCGTTTGTGCAAAAACTGCGGATTCGAGTTTAATCTTAAGACCAGGCCCCCAAAGATAGAGGGAGTCTGTGATCGATGCGGCGATGGACTTTTCCAGCGGACCGACGATACCGTCGAAGTAATAAATAACCGCCTTTTGGTTTATCGCCAGAAGACGGAACCGATCGAGGATTACTACCGGAAGAAGGGAATCTTAGTCGAGATCGACGGCGGCAAAGATTTCAACGAGGTTTTCGGTTCCATCACCGAAATGGTCGGTGTCGGGGGATGATTCGATACAAATCGTCCCGTGAAATTGAGAAAATAAAAAAAGCGGGGCGGGTAGTCGCAGAAATACTGGATCTGATCTCTGAAAACGTAAGACCCGGCGTAACAACCAGGAAGCTTGAAGCTCTGGCGTCTGAGCATTTCAAGAAGAGAAAAGCCCGCCCGGCCTTTCTCGGATACCAGGGTTTCCCGGCCAGCATCTGCGTCTCTGTCGATGACGAGGTGGTTCATGGCATCCCCGGAGACAGAAGGCTGGTCGAAGGAGAAATTGTGAGCGTCGATGTGGGAGCCGTAGTCGACGGCTATTTTGGCGATTCAGCACGGAGTTTCGCGGTTGGAAACGTGAACAGCGAAGCAAGAACGCTTCTATCGGTCACCATCGAGGCTCTTAAACGAGGCATCAATGCCTGTGCGGTCGGTAACCACCTGGGGGATCTTTCGTTCGCTATTCAGAGTTACGTTGAATCGAAGGGATTCTCCGTGGTAAGAGACCTTGTAGGACACGGTATCGGCAAAAAGATGCATGAAGAGCCGCAGGTGCCGAATTTCGGCGAGCCCGGTACCGGTATCGAGCTTAAGGAGGGATTGGTGGTCGCGATCGAGCCGATGATAAACGCCGGGAAACACAAGGTTCGGGTATTGTCCGATGGATGGACTGTTGTTACCGATGACGGTTCGCTTTCGGCGCATTTTGAGCATACGGTAGCGGTAGCATCCAACGGCCCGGAGATTTTGACATTAGGGTAGTATGGCTAAAGAAGATGTAATAGAGGTTGAGGGCAAGGTTATCGAGCCTCTGCCGAACGCCATGTTCAGGGTTGAACTCGATAACGGCCATCGGGTACTGGCACACATATCCGGCAAGATGAGGATGCATTTCATCAAGATCCTGCCGGGTGATAAGGTGACGTTAGAATTATCGCCTTATGATTTGAACCGGGGCCGTATAACCTACAGGCACAAATAAGGTGGTTTCGAAATGAAGGTGCGTTCCAGCGTGAAAATTCGATGCGAGAAATGCAAGATTGTAAGGCGCAAGGGTGTAGTAAGAGTTATCTGCAAAAACCCTAAACATAAGCAGCGCCAGGGATAATAGGAGGTTTTTTTTGGCACGTATCGCAGGCGTTGACCTGCCTCGAGATAAAAGGATCGAAGCGGCCCTGACCTATATTTTTGGCATAGGGCAAACATCATCGAAGAAGATACTGAAGATTTCGCGTGTCGATCCGGACATTCGGGTGAAGAATCTCACCGACGAAGATGTTGCCAAAATCCGCTCCGTGATCGAACAGGAGTTTAAGGTTGAAGGCATCCTGAGGACCGAGATCAACATGAACATAAAGAGGTTGATCGATATAGGCTCGTACAGAGGGTTAAGACATAGAAGGGGGCTGCCGGTGCATGGGCAGCGCACTAAGACGAATGCCAGAACGAGGAAGGGCCCCAGGAAGACGATTGGCAGAAAGGTTAAAAAATAAAAGGATGGCATGATTGGCTGAACCGGACAAGAAGAAAAAGGTAAAGAAAAAAGGGCGAAAAGTCGAATCAACGGGCGTGGCTCATATTAAGGCTACGTTCAATAATACGATTGTCTCCATAACCGACCTGAAGGGCAATGTTATTTCGTGGTCATCGGCAGGCAAAAGCGGTTTTAAGGGATCGAAGAAATCCACGCCGTTTGCGGCGCAGTTGGCGGCGCAGGCGTCGGCGAAAGAGGCTATCGAGCAGGGATTGAAAAAGATAGAGGTATGGGTTAAGGGCCCCGGATCAGGCCGCGAGGCTGCAATCCGGTCGCTTCAGGCAGCCGGCCTGGAGATCTCCGCCATAAAGGACGTTACTCCCATTCCTCATAACGGGTGTCGTCCCCCGAAAAAACGCAGGGTTTAGGGAAACAGTATGGCAAGATATACAGATGCGAATTGCAAACTCTGCCGGCGTGAGGGGATGAAGCTATTCCTCAAAGGCAGCCGTTGTACGTCCGAGAAATGCGCTTTCGAGCGGAGGGGCTATGCGCCCGGGCAGCATGGCCAGAGAGGAAGACGAAAGGGCTCTGAATACGGATTCCAGCTTCGGGAGAAGCAGAAAATGCGTCGGATCTACGGTATTCTGGAGCGACAGTTCCATAACTACTTTGTCAAAGCTGCGCGCCAGAAGGGCATTACCGGCGAAAACCTGCTGATCTTGCTGGAGTGTCGCCTCGATAATACCGTTTATCGTCTCAGCTTTTCGCCCTCGAGAAAATCAGCCCGTCAACTGATATTGCACCGGCATTTTACCGTTAACAATAAAACTGTGGATATACCATCTTACCAATTGAAACCAGGCGATATAATCAGGGTTCGTGAGAAAAGCCGCAACCTGGATATCATCCATTCGTCGCTGAAGGAAGTCGGAAAAGGATTTGATTATGCCTGGCTCCGACTGGATAAGGCCAAGATGGAGGGCGAGCTTACAGAGCGCCCCAAGCGGCTTGATATACCGACCGTGGTTCAGGAGCAGATGGTTGTTGAATTATACTCCAAGTAATTTCTGGAGGCTGAATAGATGAAGTGGAAAAGCATGCAAATGCCAAAGGAATTGGTTCTGGATGAGAAATCGGGCACTGATTATTATGGGAAGTTCTTCATTGAGCCACTGGAGAGAGGATACGGACTCACGCTCGGGAACACGTTGCGCCGGGTCCTTCTGTCGTCGATCCAGAGTGCCTCTGCGGTTGCCGTCAGGATTGATGGTATATTGCACGAATTTTCGACCATATCAGGCATTTTGGAGGATGTCACCGAGATCGTTTTGAATGTCAAAAAAATAAAGTTCAAACTGCTCGGTGATGAACCCAAGACAGTAACCCTTGCGGTTGCCAAGAAAGGGGCATACAAGGCCGGGGATATCGAAGCCGACCCCGATGTTGAGATCGTAAACCCCGATCTACATCTTATGACTCTGAGCGAGGATACCAAGTTCAGGATGGAAATAGACGTTGATTCCGGTCGGGGATATGTTTCTGCGGATCAGAATAAGAAGCCCGGCAAACCCGCCGGCACGATTTTCCTTGATACCAGATTCTCTCCGGTGACCAAAGTCAATTATAGCGTTGAGGATACCCGGGTTGGACAGAGGACGGATTATGATAAGTTGATCATCGAAGTATCAACCGATGGTACTATGCAGCCGGAAGAGGCTTTGACGTTTTCCGCCAAACTGATTCGCGATCATCTGAATATATTTGCCGGTATCGATCAGGAAATAGAGATCATGGAAGAGGAGGAAGTGGACGAGGAAGTTCTGAGGATCCGCAACCTTCTGAAGATGCGCGTCGACGAATTAGAGTTATCGGTCCGATCCTCGAATTGCCTCCATGCCGCCAATATAGTCACTTTGGAGGATCTGATCCGCAAGAGCGAATCGGAAATGTTAAAATATCGCAATTTCGGGCGGAAATCGCTCAACGAATTGAATGCTATACTCTCCGAGCTGGGTTTATCTTTCGGAATGGATATTGATAAATACAAGGAATCGGAAGAGGTTAAGGTTTCATAGGTGCGTCACGGAAGATACATAAAGAAACTGGGCGTTAAGAAGCCTCACCGGAAGGCTATGCTCTCAAATATGGCCAATTCGCTGATTGATTCCGGAAGGATTAAGACGACTACGGCACGCGCCAAAGTACTGCAGAGCGAAGTCGAACGGCTTATAACGCTTTCCAGGAAGGGTGATGTACATTCGCGCAGGCAGGCTTTTCGTGTTCTCCGCAGCCGTGATACCGTAAAAAAGCTCTTTGACGAGATAGCCCCGGAATTCAAGAATATGAACGGCGGTTATACCAGACGAGCGTTCTATGGTCGACGATTGGGCGATGGCGCATCTCTATCCGTCGTCGAATTGAACGTCGAAAAGAAATTCGTAGAAGAGTCAAAGAAAAAGGGTAAGAAGGCGGCGCCTGCTAAGAAAGATGCGGAAGAAGCAAGTGAGAAGACCAAGGCTTCTGCAAAGAAGAAGGGCGCCAAGAAAAAAGCCGCTAAGTAAATCAATCCAGTATTCATTCCTGGATTTCTCGGCCGGCCTTAAGGCCGGTTTTCTCTTTTGCGGATTTTAAATACATGATGCTTATTTGCCTTTACACTCCTCTCAGTGTATGCTAAAAGCTGAACCTATGGGAAACTGCAATTCGATTACTCCAGCTCCTGTCCCGGGATGACCCGAATCGGATTGAGCGCCGTGATAGTGTATCATTGAGATTCTGAGATGATCGACTGGGAAAGACTGATAAAGGCCGCTGAAAAAGTCAGGAAGAACGCTTTTGCCAAGTTTTCCGGTTTGGAGTTTGGGGCGGCTCTACTGACAAAAAGCGGCAGCGTAATTACAGGCTGCACTGTCGAGAATTCATCGTTCAGTCTGACCATCTGTGCCGAGAGGGCGGCGGTTTTCAAGGCGGTTTCCGAAGGCCAAACCGAATTTCAGGCCATAGCCGTCTTCTCCCAATCGAGCCCTCCTGCGAGGCCCTGCGGGGCCTGCCGTCAGGTGCTTTTTCAATTCAATCCCGGCCTTGAGATCCTCTGCGTCAACACCAATGGCGACAGGGATAAGTTCGTGTTATCGGATCTCCTGCCGGAGGGATTCAGGCTGGGATGACGGCCGGGGAAGGCAGCCGACGCATCCAGGCCCCCGACCTGGCGGGAATCATCGACCATACGCAGTTGAGACCTGACGCAACAATAGCTCAGATCGAGAGACTCTGCGCCGAGGCCCTGGAGCTCGGTTTCTGGGCGGTGTGTGTCAATTCAATGTATATCGGAAGATGCAAGCAGCTCCTCGCTGATTCCCGGGTAAAGGTTTGTGCCGTGGCAGGATTTCCGCTGGGGGGCGGCTCCAGGAATTCAAAGGCTTACGAAGCTAAGGATGCCGAATCGCTGGGTGCGGATGAAATCGATATGGTCATCAATATCGGCGCGCTAAGAGACGGTGAATCGGGATTTGTCCGGGATGACATTGCCTCGGTTGTCGATGCTACATCCGGGAACATTGTAACCAAGGTCATTCTCGAAAACTGTTACCTGTCCGAGGAAGAAAAAATAAAAGGCTGCCGGTTAGCCATGGAGGCGGGAGCAGACTTCGTTAAGACATCCACAGGCTTCGGGCCCTCCGGAGCGGCAGTTGAGGATGTTGCTTTGATGAGAAAAACGGTCGGGGATAAGATGGGAGTAAAGGCAGCCGGCGGAATCCGGGATCTGCAAACCGCATTGAGAATGATCGAAGCCGGCGCTACTCGAATAGGAACATCGTCCTCGGTGCAAATAGTCACCGGTTCCGGGAGTTGAGGCTGGGAAAAATCTCATTTTAGATTAAGATGAATGCTGTAGAGATAATCTCAAAGAAACGCGACGGACAGAAGCTCTCCATCGACGAGATA